>JAFXAR010000050.1 GCA_017516885.1 Bacteroidaceae bacterium | reverse complement strand
AGAAAAGAGTTATTTGAAAAGCATGAGGAATATAGTGTAACAAAACAAGTTAGCAATTTCTTATCCATTGCCCATTCTCATGCAAGTTCTTCTTAATGGTTTGATACTCAAAGAATCTTAATCAAACTACATCAAATATACGAACAAACGAGCGAGAAATATCAAGCTTGCTTGAATATTTTTCACAGCGAGTGAAGACTATGTTCGCGGTTTACCGCAAAGATAGCAAATATTGATTTCTGTTACCCCCTTTTTGTTTTTAAAAATGTTTATAATATATAAAAAATATGCTTTTTGCTTGGTTTTGAGAAGCGGCAACCGCTGTTTTGTATTATCTTTGCGGCGTCTGCATGTGCGGGCTGTTTTATTTTTCGGATATGAATAGATTACCGGTTGTAACAAAAAATCTTTTGGCAATAAATGTGCTCATGTTTCTTGCACTCGTTGTGATGGAGACAAAGGGCATTGACTTGAACGACATTCTGGGTCTCCATCTGTTTGTCTCAAAGGAGTTCCATGTATATCAGATTGTGACGTATATGTTCATGCATGGCGACCTTATGCACCTTTTCTTCAATATGTTCGCGCTTTATATGTTCGGGCGGACGCTTGAGATGGTATGGGGACCGAAGCGCTTTCTTGTGTTCTATCTTGTTGCTGGTGTAGGTGCGGCTTTAGTTCAGGAGGCAATAGGCATGGCCCGCTACTATTCTTTGCTTGGCAGCATGAACCCATTGGAGGTCAACGAGGTTGTGGCTAACGGACTGGGCATATTGCATCAGGGCAAGAATTATATAGCTCCGGCGCTTGCCGAACTTAATGTGGTGATAAACGCAACTACAGTAGGTGCGTCGGGCGCAATTTATGCAATACTGCTCGGCTTTGGAATGCTGTTCCCTAATGAGCGTCTTTTTGTGTTCCCCATTCCGTTCCCGATAAAGGCAAAATTCTTTGTTATAGGATATGCTATTATAGAACTGTATCTTGGCACTTCGGGCGCGGCCGACGGCGTTGCTCATTTTGCCCATTTGGGAGGAATGGTGTTCGGCCTTGTGATGATACTTTACTGGAGAAAGCAGAAAAAAATCGGAGGTCCTTATGTTTGGTGACTTGTACAGGAAATACAAAGATTCCGGTGTTGTTGAGAAGTATATTTTCTGTAATGTTGCGGTTTATATAATTCTCCTTTTTATCGGGGTTTTTTCGGTGCTTTTCAATTCGGCGGAAGTGCTTGCCGATGTAAAGGGATTTCTTGAATTGCCGGCATTGCCGGACGCGCTTTTGCGCAGGCCCTGGACGCTCTTTGCCTATATGTTTGTGCATGCCGATGTGTGGCATATTCTTTGGAATATGCTGGCGCTTTATTGTTTTGGAAGAATATTCCTGAACTTTTATTCTGTACGTCACTTTGTGGGTACATATATTCTTGGCGGGCTGTTTGGCGCTATATTCTTTGTGGCTGCATATAGCCTGTTCCCGTATTTTAAGCCTCTTGCGCCTTTTGCAACGCTTGTGGGTGCTTCGGCTGCCGTAATTGCGGTTATTGTGGCGTCGGCAGTGCGTAGTCCCGGATACAAAATAAACCTTCTTCTCGTAGGAAGTGTAAAGCTGTCATCGTTTGCCATATTTACAGTCCTGCTGTCGTTCCTTCTGCTGTCAGGGAATAATGCCGGCGGCAATTTCGCCCATTTAGGCGGAGCGTTTGCTGGCTGGCTCGTTGCATTTATGCTCAATAAGGGCGTGGACTTGACAAATATTGTGAACAAGCCTATAGATTGGATTTCTGCCCCATTCAGGCGCTCAAGAGTTCCCAAAAAGAAAAAGAAGTTTGTGTTTGCCAAGGGCGGGCGCAGTGCCGATTACGAGTATAATGCAAGAAAGCGCTCTGAGTCGGAGGAGGTAGACCGTATTTTGGAGAAGATTAAGAAAAGCGGATATGCTGCATTGAGCGAAGAGGAGAAAAAGCGCCTTTTTGATGCATCGGCGAAATGATGGCTGAATTTGGGCAGCTATGCATTTTGCCGATGGGGTGCAGTTGCTTGATAAAATCTATGGTTCTTTTGCCTGTTTCATAAATTGTCACTAAATATTCCCTAAAATCACCCTATTTAATTTTAAAATATTATAAATATAGCGCAGAATTGTGCGTAAACCAAAAAATGTTGCTAATTTTGTAGGTTGAATGCAATATAGTAATCTATGAAAAAGAATTTGGCAATATATTTGGCTCTGTTTTTGCTGGGTGGCATAGTCTCATGCGGTAGCGACAGCGATGAGGCTGCAGCACCGATACCTTATGCCTTTATCAAGAGTTTCGGCATTGGAGATATTAGGTCGGAGTTTCCGGCGTTTACATCCACAGGCGAGGATACCACTGTCATGCGTACGGTGTCAACCTCTTCATTCAAGTTTACTATTGACCAGCTGGCAGGCGAGGTCTACAATAACGACTCTCTGCCATATTGCACCAATGTTTCAAAAGTTCCCATAAGCATGTCAGTCCTTGGCATTCCTTCTATCTATGTTGACAGCACTGATACTTATGAGGCGGTAGCCAATGGCGATTCAATAGATTTCAGAGCCCCTCGTAAATTCAGGATATACGGAGAGGGCGGTTCTTTCTACAAGGATTACACTGTTTCGGTGAATGCCCACCAGGTTGACCCTGAACTTATGGTGTGGAGCAAATATCCCGTCGCCGAAGGCATAGTTCCCGTCAGGGCTGTTGAATTTGAAGGCAGCATGCTGCTTTTCGGTACAGACGGCAGTGGTGCTAACGTGGTGGCAAAATGTGCAGTAGAAGGCACTCCTGAGTGGGCTTGCAGCGCGGTAAGCGGCCTGTCGGAAAACGCTGATTTTGCTACAGTGCAGCGGTTTGGCGGAAAGCTTTTCGTTGTTGACGGCGGAACGGTATATTCGTCAGCCGATGCGTTGAACTGGAGCGTTGCTTCCGGCAACATTGGCGCGGTGGCAATCGTAGGAGTATCTGATGCAACCGGCGAATTGTGGATTGCCGGCGAGCAGGGGCTTTATGTATCAAATGACGGAAACGCATTTGAGCAGGCCGGAGCATTGCCGCAGGACTTTCCGCTTTATGGGGTTTCTGTTGCCTCGTACCCGCTTGCGCACAACAACAAGATTATCCGCTACATGCTGGCCGGATACACAACCGCCGAAAAGAACGGCAAGGTTGCCGTTTGGAGCAAACTTTCTACAGAACAGGCTTGGAGCAACTATGAGAATGCGGGGAATGAATATCCATGCCCGGCACTTAAGAATATTGCAGTTGTAAGATACAATGCTTCTCTTTATGCTCTTGGCGGAGCGGGAGTGGCGTACGGCAATGAGGTTGAGGCCTTTTCATCGTTGTACGTTTCAAAAGATAATGGAATTGTATGGAAAGAGCCTGCCGGTTTCTACCAGCGTCTGCCAAAAGAGCTTCTTGGAGAGAATGCGGCTTTCGCAGTTGCTGTTGATTCCGGAAACTATATGTGGATAATTATCTCGGGAGAGAATGGCGGCACTTGGAAAGGCATTATAAACCGTTTGGGTTTTAAAAAATAATATAATATGGCGGTAAAAAGGGCTTTGCATCTGTTTCTTGCAAGCGCAATGCTTATGTGCTTTGCGGGAAATGCGCATGCCGATAACTTGGAGTACCGCTATGAGGTTGGAGTAATGGCTGGAGGGAGCAGTTACTACGGCGACGCTAACTACAATTCGCTCATAAACAATATGAACATTATGGGCGGCCTTTTAGGGCGTTACAATATTAACCCCCGCATGGTGGTGAAGGCAAATCTTGCATTTGCGGGAATTTCGGGCAGTACGGCAGGAAACGACAACCGTTTTCCCGGCGGCGATGTGGAGTTCTCGCGTATGCTGTGCGACTTGGGCGCGCAGTTTGAGTACAATTTCTTTGCCTACGGTGATGGAACAGGCTACAAAAGCACCCGCCGCTTTACACCTTATGTCTTTGCCGGACTGGGCTGTACTTACGCTCCAAGCCCTGCGGAACATGTGTTTGCCATGAATATCCCAATGGGGGTGGGGGTAAAATATAAAATTGCCCCACGCATAAATTTAGGGTGCGAGCTGTCGTTCCGTTTTACAACGAGCGATAAGCTTGATGTTACAAAAGAGACAGCTCCAATCCTGGACGACCCCTACGGAATAAAGAGCGGTGCAATGAAAAACAGGGACAGCTATTCATTCTTGACAATATCAGTCACTTATGACCTGTCGCCAAAATATAGGGAATGCAATAATTGAGCAATGACTATGGATTACATTGAACAGATAGACAAAAACAATATACCCCGGCATATTGCCATAATAATGGACGGCAATGGACGCTGGGCGCAGCAGAGGGGGCTTGAGCGTTCGCAAGGACATCAGGCCGGTGTCGCTGCGGTACGCAAGCTGGTTGAGAATGCCTTGAACTTAGGTGTGAGGTATCTTACTCTTTACACATTCTCTACGGAGAACTGGAACCGGCCGGTAGCAGAAGTGGCTGCACTAATGGCTCTGCTGTTTGAATCTGTAGAAGAAGAGATATTTATAAAGAATAATGTCAGTTTCAAGATTGTGGGCGACATGAGCATGCTGCCCGACAATGTGCGCGAGCGTCTTGAGGCATGCATTTCCCGCACCTCTGGTGGCAGCAAGATGACCATGGTGCTCGCCCTCAGCTATTCTGCAAGATGGGAGATAACTGAGGCTGCACGCTCTTTGGCGGCAAAGGTGGAGCGCGGAGAATTGAAGGCTTCGGAAATTACAGAGCAGACAATAACAGATGCTCTGACCACGAACTTTATGCCCGACCCTGATTTGCTTATAAGAACCGGAAAAGAGGTGCGCTTGAGCAATTTCCTATTGTGGCAGGCAGCATACTCGGAACTCTATTTTACCGATGTCCTATGGCCCGATTTTGATAATCAGCAGCTGTGCAAGGCGGTATATGAATATCAGCATCGCCAGCGCCGTTTCGGACTTACAGGCGAGCAGGTAACTAATGAAGATAAAGATGATAAACATGCATAAGATGAGAAATATCACGGTTTTCAGAATATTGCTGTTGGCGCTTCTGTTCTTTTCTGTGGCAGAAACTATGGCTCAGAAGACAATAGAAAAGCCAACAATACTATATACCAACAATCCGCCAAAGTACACTATTGCCGGTTTTAACCTGTCGGGTGTCGATGACCTCGAGCCGGCAGTGGTGATAGGTCTCTCCGGCCTTTCTGTCGGCGATGAAATATCTGTGCCCGGCGATGAGGTGACAAATGCTATCAAGCGCTATTGGAAACATGGCCTTTTTGAGGATGTTAGCATTACTGCCGACAGCGTGAAGGGCGGCAGCATATATCTTGGCATAAGCCTCAAGCAGCGTCCGCGTGTGTCGCAGCTCAATATCTTGGGTGTGAAAAAGTCGGAGCGCGAGGATATTCAGTCAAAAATAGGTATTATAAAAGGTAACCAAATTACCCCCGACATCATTGACCGCGCAACAAAAATCATCAAGAACTACTACGATGACAAGGGATACAAGAATGCTGAGGTAAATGTGGTGCAGCGTCCCGACGTAACAGGCGACCGCAGGGTTATCGTTGATGTAAACATTGATAAGAAGGGCAAAATCAAGGTTCACCGCATCTACATTGACGGCGAGCAGGCGCTCTCTGAAAAGAAGGTAAAGTATGCCATGAAGAAGACGCGTGAAAAAACACGCCTTGACAACCTTTGGCATGCCCTTTTCCGTTCAAAGAAATTTACGGAGGAGCGTTATAAAGAGGATAAGGAGAAAATCATAGAGCGATACAACGAACTCGGCTATCGCGATGCGCGCATTGTAAAGGACAGCGTGGTTATGTACGACGATAACAGCGTAGATATATACATGGATATTGAGGAGGGTAACAAATACCATATCCGCAGCATCAAGTGGGTAGGAAACAGCGTCTTCTCCACTGCATATCTCGATTATGCGCTCCGCATGAAGGCCGGTGATGTATATAACCAGAACGAACTTGAAAACAGGCTGCTTCACGATGAGGATGCTGTAAAGAATCTCTACTATAACGAAGGTTATGTGTTTTTTGACGTAATTCCCACCGAAGCGCGCATAGAGAATGACTCTGTCGACCTGGAGATACGCATGGCCGAGGGCGTACAGGCAACAATTGACCGCGTGACAATCTCGGGCAACGACCGTCTGTATGAGGAGGTGGTTCGCCGCGAGCTCTACACACTGCCCGGAAGCATGTTCTCAATGGACGCTCTTGAGCGCTCTTACCGCCAGATTGCCAATATGGGCCATTTTGACCCTGAAACAATTGACCCGGGTGTTACTCCTAACCCTGAGAGCGGAACTGTGGACATCAACTGGAAGCTTCAGACAAAGAGCAGTGACCAGATAGAGGTCTCTGCCGGATGGGGACAGACCGGCGTAATCGGCAAACTCTCATTGAAGTTTACAAACTTCTCAATGCGCAACCTCTTCAAGAAGAAGGCTCTCCGCCGCGGATTTATTCCGCAGGGCGATGGACAGACGCTTACAATCAGCGCTCAGTCCAATGGCCGCTACTACCAGTCGTACAGCGTATCGTTCTTCGACCCCTGGTTCGGCCGCAAGCGTCCGAATTCGTTCTCTGTTTCGGCATTCCTCTCAATACAGACCGACGTTGCCGACAGCTACTACAATTCGGCCTATTATAACAACTACACCAACTATCTGTACGGTTACGGAAACTATAACGGATATGGCTACAACAACATGTCCTCATATTACGACCCCGACAAATATATAAAGATGTATGGTGTGTCAGTGGGCTGGGGACGCCGTCTGCAGTGGCCCGATGATAACTTTACCCTCTCGGCCGAACTGAACTACCAGGTGTATTCGCTCAAGGACTGGCAGTACTTCCTGATTACCGACGGTAACTGCAACAATATAAACCTTACCCTTTCGCTGGGACGCAGCACGGTAATGAATCCGCTCTTCCCTCGCGAAGGCTCTGAGTTCTCATTTGTTGCATCAGTGACACCTCCTTATTCATTATGGGATGGCAAGGACTATGCTAACTTGGCAAAAAACACAAGCAGCCCGTCTTATAAGGACGAACTTCGCGACAAGCACAAGTGGATTGAGTACTACAAGTTCAAGTTCCGCAGCAAGACATATACCTCGCTCACAGAGGGCAAGTACAATCTTGTGCTCATGACGCGTGCCGACTTCGGTATTCTCGGCAGTTACGACAGGCATAAGAAATCACCGTTTGAGACATTCTATGTGGGCGGTGACGGTATGAGCGGATATTCATACAACTACGCTACCGACATGATAGCCCTGAGAGGATATGAGAACGGAAGCCTTACACCGTATGGCCGCGAGGGATACGCGTATACCCGCTTGGGCCTTGAGCTGCGCTTCCCCTTCATGATGCAGAGCTCCACAACAATTTACGGCCTTGCCTTTGTTGAGGGCGGAAATGCATGGACCGATGCATCAAAGTTCAATCTCTTTGACCTCAAGCGCAGTGCAGGAGTGGGAGTGCGCATCTATTTGCAGATGATTGGTCTCGTTGGACTTGACTGGGCATACGGATTTGACAATGTGTTCGGCTCGTCACAGTACGGTGGCAGTCACTTCCACTTTATCTTGGGACAGGAATTCTAAACAAAGGACAATACTGTTATGAAGAAACTATTTTTGACACTTTTATTTGCCTGTTTTGCAGTTGCAGGCATCCAGGCGCAGAAGTATGCGCTTGTTGACATGGAGTATATACTCAAGAATATACCGGCATACGAACGTGCCAATGAGCAGCTTAACCAGCAGTCAAAGCGCTGGCAGGGCGAGATAGACGAGGTTGTTCAGGAAGCGGAGGAGCTATATAAGAAATACCAGAGCGAATCGGCATTCCTTTCCGATGAGCAGCGTATCCAGCGCGAGGAGGAGATTCTTGCAAAGGAGAAGGAGGCAAGTGAACTCAAACGCACCTATTTCGGACCGCAGGGCGAGTTTTACAAAAAACGCGAAAGCCTTATGGCGCCTATCCAGGACGAAATATACAATGCCGTGAAGGAGATATGTGAGGCAAAGAAATATTCCATGGTAATAGACCGTGCATCGGCTGTGAGTATCATATATGCCTCACCTTCCATTGACATAAGCGGCGAGGTGCTTGTGAAATTGGGATATTCGGAATAAAGTAGAAATAATCAATGTTTAATATAAAATTAGTAAAGATGAAAAAAATTTTGATTTTTATTATGCTTCTTGCTCCAATGAGCATGCTTGCACAGAAATTCGGTTATGTAAACTCTGCTGACATTGTACAGATTATGCCTGAATATGCTCAGGCTCAGAAGAAGATTCAGGACCTTGAGAAAACATATACCGATGATTTCAACGCCATGCGTACTGAACTCGAGAAGAAAGGCTCAGAGTTTGAAAAGCTCCAGCAGGATTCAGTTCCCGAGAATATCCTGAAACGCCGTTACGAGGAGATTATGCAGTTGCAGCAGCGCCTTGAGCAGTACCGTCAGGAGGTTGCTGCAAACCTTGCAAAGGCAGAGAATGATGAAATGATGAACATACAGACAAAACTCCGTAACGCGCTTGATGCAGTTGGCCGTGACGGTGGTTTTGTGGCAATTTTCGACCTTGCAGGCGGCATGCCTTATGTAAGCACAACTCTTTGCGAGGATGTTACAGCTAAGGTAAAGGCTAAGTTGGGTATTCAGGCTAAGTAATAGCCCGCAAGAACTTGACTTAAATCTTATGAGGGCGGCTAAAGTCGCCCTCATAAGATTTAAGATATACCCCACTGTAATTTTGAGGCTGTTTGCCAATCAGCTTCATGGAAAATAAAACAGTTTCTAAACATATTGCTTTTACATTATGCGTAAAATATTGCTTTTGCTGGTATTGTCACCGCTTTCGCTTTTAGCTCAAGTGCAGTTCGGATATTACAGCCATGCTAAGGTGCTTGGTGAGATACCTGAGTATGCTAATGCCGAAAAAGAGTATAAGTTGCTCAAAGAGCGTTGCCAAAATGAGGTGGAGCGCAATGAGCAGGAACTGACGCGTGCTTATGTGGCTTACCTTGACGGACAGCAGGATTTTCCCGAACTCATTCTGCGCAAGAGGCAGAACGAACTCCAGCAGATGGTGGATAACAGCATCCTTTTTAGAAAGGAGATGCGCCGTTGGCTTGCTGCTGCAAAAGACTCGCTCTTTTATCCCTGCAACCAGAAGATAGAGAAAGCACTTGAACGCGTTTGTCTTAGGGATTCTCTTGCCTATGCAATAAATACCGATGAAGTGAAGTACAGTTATGTCAATCCTAAAGCCGGTGCTGATATTACAGCGTTGCTAATTGAAGAAGTCCTTAATCCAACAGAACGGCCAAAGAATCCCCTTGTTGAATGCGCTGAGGATACTTCTCTGGATAAGGCCGTAGAACTTAAAGATGCAGAAGACGAGGCTGGGTCGGAGGTTGTAAAAGATGGAACAGCCGTATTGGACGGCGACACAGATGTTACAACCGATGAAGGTTCAATAGGTGCAAAGGAGTTCACAGTTGCAAAGGATTCCATTGCAGTAGCAACCGACAGCACGGCTGTAAAAAAATAAATCTCTATTGAAAAGCAGTAAAAACAGATAGTCATGAACGCATTTATAGAACTGCCTAAGGGTGCAGGCCCAATAGGTGTCTTCGATTCAGGATACGGAGGTTTGACAATATACGATGAGATACAGAAGCTGCTGCCGCAGTACGATTACCTGTATCTGGGCGATAATGCCCGCACCCCTTACGGAACACGCTCTTTTGATGTTGTCTATGAATTCACTCGTCAGTCGGTGCGTTATCTGTTCCAGCAGGGATGCCAGTTAGTTATTCTTGCGTGCAACACAGCTTCGGCAAAGGCCCTGCGCACAATACAGCAGGTTGACATACCGTCGCTTGACCCCAACCGCCGTGTGCTCGGCATTATACGGCCAACAGTTGAAGGCATAGGCGACATGACAAAAACGCGCCACATAGGTGTTCTTGCAACAGAGGGAACAATCAAGTCTCACTCTTATCCATTGGAGATACGCAAGCTGTTCCCTGATATTGAGGTTACAGGCGAAGCATGCCCAATGTGGGTGCCTTTAGTGGAGACAAACGAATATTCATGTGAAGGTGCCGACTATTTTGTAAAGCGCCATATCGACAGCCTTATGTCTCGTGACCCGGAGATTGATACCGTGATACTTGGCTGCACGCACTATCCTATGCTCATTGAGAAAATAAGAAAATACATGCCTCAGGGCGTTAACATAGTAACTCAGGGCGCAACTGTTGCCGATTCGCTCAGGCGTTATTTAGCTAATCATCCCGAAATGGAATCCCTTTGCACCAAAGGGGGAACATCAAGGTTCTGCACAACCGAGAGCGGCGGAAAATTTTGCGAGCAGGCATCGCTGTTCCTGAATCACCCGATAAAGGTAGAAAATATCCAATTAACCTGATGCAAAAAAGTCAGTCATCTTTCTCTCAAGAGCATGAGCTTGCTTACAGGCTTACCGAAGAACTAAAGCGTACGCACCCATTAAGACAACTCTTTTGGGAGTGTACGCTTAATTGCAATTTGTCGTGCATTCACTGTGGCAGTGACTGTAAAAAGGAGAGCAGAGTCAGCGAGATGCCTTTAGGCGATTTTCTGCCTGTGCTTGATGATATAAGGCAGCATCAGCCCGGCGTCAGGACAATGGTGCATACAATAGGCGGCGAGCCGTTAGTGCGTCACGATATATTGGAGTGCGGAAGAGCCATTACTGAGCGTGGCTTTTACTGGGGAATGGTTACCAATGGGCACATTCTCGACAAAGCGTTGATGAAAGACCTGATGAGGTCGGGCCTCCGCTCAATATCTGTTGATATTGATGGAACAAAAGAGGACCACAACTGGCTGCGCAATAACAAGAGCAGTTTCGACAGGGCATATAATGCCCTTTTGTGCATAAAGAACACTCCTGCTCTTGCATGGGATGTGATAACTTGTGTAAACCGGCGGAATATTTCAAGGCTGGACGAAATAAAGAACTTGCTGGCTGATGCCGGTGTAAAGCATTGGCGATGCTTTACAATCACTCCCATGGGGCGTGCAAAGGAGAACAGCGAGCTTCTGCTTTCCGATTCTGAGTTCAGGATGCTTATGGATTTTATTGTCCGTACCCGCGAGGAGGGAAGAATAATGCTTTCGTATGGTTGCGAGGGTTATCTTGGCGAGTATGAAGGACGCGTTAGAAACCACTGCTATTCATGCCGCGCCGGGCTTACAGTTGCTTCAGTGTTGAGCGACGGAGGAATATCGGGATGTCTGAGCATCCGCAGTGATTACCGCCAGGGCAATATCTATTCCGACAGTTTCTGGGATGTCTGGAACAACCGTTTCACTCTGTATCGCTATCGCGAATGGATGAAGACCGGTCCTTGCAAGGAGTGCGAGGTGTTTAAATATTGTCAAGGCAATGGCATGCACCTTAGAGACGAAAACGGCCGGCTGCTTGTGTGCCATTATGCCAAGTTGCAGAACGCACGCAGCGAAAGATAACAGCCATTCCTGTTTTCCCTAAACAAACTTTCTGGTAAGAATTTTTACCGGCAGCCAAACTGCAGCTATGCCTGCTGCAAGAACTGTAGCGAATGTTACCATAACATCTCCAGCCTCTATTTCCATAGGATAGCTGTCGACAACAAAATTACCGCCGCCGCCCATTGAGATAATCCCGAACTGCTGCTGTGCAAGGCATAATGCAACTCCTGCCGCAATTCCTGTCACAGCGCCTATTGCCGAAATAATCATCCCCTCGTAAACAAAAATATTGGCAATTGTGCTGTTCTCCGCCCCTAAGCTGCGCAGAGTATTCATGTTGTCGCGCTTCTCAATAATGAGCATTGAGAGCGAACCCACAATGTTGAAGCAGGCCACGAGCAGAATGAATGTGAGCAAGATGTATGACAGCAGTTTCTCAATCTGCATCACCTTGTAGACATCGTTCTGCTGCTCATATCTGTCCTGTACCGTAAAGCTGCTGCCAAGCACTGCCTCAAGTTCCCTTTTTGCCTTTTTGCCGTCAGTTCCGGGCAACAGCTTGATTTGCAGCGATGTCGCCTCGTTTGCCTTGCGGCGGAAGATTTTCCTTGCAAATTCATTTGATACAAGTATATATCCGGCATCGTATCTTGGCTGGTTTACAATGAACGCCAAACCGCTTGAGTACAGTTTCCCCTTCTTGAAGTTTTTTGCCGGCATTGTAAGGTTTATCTTGCTGTTCCTGTTGGGTGCGAAAACCTCTAACGGCGCGCTGAACATTAGTCCGCATCCCAGCCTGTTCACAAGTTCTCCGCCCATTACAGCATAACTGCATATAGAGTCCTCAAGTATAAACTCTCCATTTCCGTGCAGAGCTCCCTTTATGTTAGTGAGCTTCTTGAAATTGCTGTCAATGCCCTTAATGACAGCCATTGTCTGCCTGCCATTATACTCAATAAGAGCATTGTCCTCAACGCTGAACGAAACCATTTCAACCCCCTCTGTATTGCATGCTTTCTCTATTTCGGGAGTGTCTGTAAGAAAACTCTTGCCCTTTGCCGCAGTTATCTTTATATCGGGGTCAAACGCCGTGAACTGCTTCTCCACAAGCCCCTGGAAGCCGTTGAACACCGACAGGGCGCAAATCATGGCCGCAGTTGCAAGCGCAATGCCCGCTATGGCCACGGCAGAGATTATGTTTATAACCTGGTGGCTCTTCTTTGAAAACAGATAACGCCCGGCAATGTACAGCGAGAGGTTCATGATGCCTTATTCCTTGAGCAGCTTGTCAATGTTCTCAATGTAGTCAAGAGAATCGTCAATGTAGAAGCGTATTTCAGGAATTATACGCAACTGGTGGCGCACTCTGTTGCCAAGTTCAAAGCGGATAGCCTTTACATTCTCGTTCAGGTGGTTAACAACTTCGCTTGCTTTCTCCGAAGGGAAAACGCTCAGATAGGCCTTTGCAATGCCCAGGTCGGGGCTTACCCTTACAATGCTTACCGATACCATAATGCCTCGTGTCTCCTTGGCAAGTCTCAGCAGAATGTCGCTGAGTTCCTTCTGAATGAGGCGTGAAATTTTATTTTGTCTTGTACTGTCCATATATGTTTTTATTATTTCTTTCTGATTATTGTCAGTCCGTCACGGATAGGCAGTATTATAACTTCTGCTCTTTTGTCATTGCGTACAAGGTCGTTGAACTCCCTCACTCCGTTTGTCTGCGCATCCTGGCGCTCCTCTTCAATGACATGCCCATCCCAAAGGGTGTTGTCGGCTAAAATCCATCCGCCCGGGCGCGTATGTTTCATTGCAAGCTCATAGTATGCCACATATTCGCGCTTGTTGCCGTCAATGAACACAAGGTCGAACACCTCGTTCATTCCGGGGACAATCTCAAGCGCATCGCCTATGATAAACTCAATTTTGCCGGCAAGTTGCGAGCCCTCAATCCATCGTCTTGTAAAGTCCTCAAGTTCGTCCTCAACCTCAAAGGTGAAGATTTTTCCATCCTCTTCAAGCCCTTCGGCCATGCACAGAGCCGAATAGCCTGTGAATGTGCCTATCTCCAGAATCCTCTTGGGGCGAATCATCTGCACAAGGAACTTCAGCAGCCTGCCCTGTATGTGCCCCGATGCCATCTGCGGAGCAAGAATCTCCACATGTGTAGCGCGGAACAGCCTGTAGAGATATTCTCCTTCGGGGCTGCTGTGGTCGGCAATGTATTGGTCAAGCGGTGTTGTAAGGCTCATGGTAATTATGGTGTTTCTGCAGTTGTCTTGCTGCTATCCGAGTGCGAAGATACAACTTTTTTGGCGAGTGAACAAAAAGCCCTGCCTCTATGTGTTGATAATGGGCGCATTTCAATCGCTTCTTCATCTTTTTTTGTTATTTTCGCGGCAAATAACAGTTGTATAATCCATGAGTAGAGCAGATTCCGGTTCAAAATCTCCATTGATGCGCTATAAGGCCTACCTGAGGCTTGAGAAGTCGCTGCAGCCAAAAAGTGTTGAGGCATATATGTCCGACGTTAGCAAGTTTGCGGCCTTTGTTCAGGAGAGCGGTGTCGGTCTGCTTGCCGTGAAGCTTGATGATTTAAGGCAGTTTCTTGCCTCCCTTGCCGATGTTGGCATTCATGCACGTTCTCAGGCGCGTATCCTCTCATCGCTCCGTTCCTTCTACGGCTTTCTGAAACTTGACGGCTATATTGCCGACGACCCCACCGAACTGCTGAAATCCCCTAAGATAGGCACTCATTTGCCCGATGTCCTCACTCTTGCCGAAATTGATGCTGTAATTAACGAAATCGACCTCTCAAAAAAGGAGGGGCAGCGCAACCGGGCAATGATTGAGGTACTCTACAGCTGCGGGCTTCGTGTGTCGGAACTATGCACATTGCGCATGTCCGACCTCTACCTTTCCAGGCAGTTCATACGCGTGACCGGCAAGGGCGACAAGCAGCGCCTTGTTCCAATATCCCCTCGTGCAGTAGCTGAACTTGAAGCCTATTTCTGCGACAGAAGCATGATTCCGATAAAGCCCGGATACGAAGACTATGTGTTCATAAGCGAAAGGCTAAAGAAGAAC
This sequence comes from Bacteroidaceae bacterium, assembly GCA_017516885.1. GTDB lineage: Bacteria > Bacteroidota > Bacteroidia > Bacteroidales > Bacteroidaceae > HGM04593. The sequence continues at coordinate 20,252 of JAFXAR010000050.1, read as the reverse complement.
CTCTCCCGCATAATGGTCTTTCACATAGTGAAGCAGCTTGTGGCATCGGCGGGAATAAAAAAGAGCGTAAGCCCGCATACATTCCGCCACTCGTTTGCCACCCATCTGCTTGAAGGTGGCGCCAATCTTCGTGTCATACAGGCAATGCTGGGGCATGAGACAATTGCCACAACCGAAATATATGCGCATATTGACACAACCCGCCTGCGCGAAGAGATTATTGAGCATCACCCACGCAATATAAGAAAATAAGAAATGCCTTTCGGAAATTTAAACAGATTCAAATGCTGTTTTTGTAGAGCAGTGCCGGCGGAATGGGCATAAACGCTTTCCGGCATGCCAAAAAAATATAAAAAAATGCTTTCCTTTTGTTTAGGATTTTGCCAATTGAAAGAGTAGAATTAACTTTGTATAGTCAAAAGCGCCGGCGCGGCATTGTACGCTCCCTTTGCGCACGCGCCTTGTACATTATATTCGCAACACAATTAAACAACAAATAACTGATGCTTAGAAAATTATCAATTTTGCTCTCTTGTGCGGCCATTGTCGCACTGAACTCATGCAGCTCAAAAATGGGCGCAATGAAGCAGGAGTATTTCACAGTTACCCCGGGAGTGCTCGAGGTCGTGGGAACAGAAGTGCCTGTAACCATTGACGGCCGTTTCCCTGCCAAGGTATTTAATAAAAAGTCAGTGCTTACAGTGACACCGGTTCTCAAATACGAAGGTGGCGAGGCGGTAGCCGACCCTGTGACATTTCAGGGTGTTTCGGTACGCGGCAACGACCGTGTAATCTCTTATGAGAACGGCGACAAGTTCAAGACAAGGCTTTCGTTCGACTATATTCCCGAAATGGAGGATGCTGAGCTTTACCTCCGCTTTGTTGTCAACAAGGGCAGCAAGACATATACACTTCCTGAGGTAAAGATTGCCGATGGCTGTGTGGCAACCTCGCAGCTCTACCGCCAGACAGTGGCAACAGCCAATATTGCAGTGGGCGAGGATGCCTTCCAGCGTGTAATCAAGCAGGCAAAGGAGGCGAACATTCTGTTCCTTATCCAGCAGACAAACCTGCGCGCTTCGGAGCTGTCATCTAACGAAGTCAAGGAACTCAAGGAGGCTATGGCCGATATTGTAGCCGATTACGAGAACAAGGTTCTTGAGGATGTGCAGATTTCGGCGTACGCTTCACCCGATGGCGGCGTTAGCCTCAACGATGCCATTGCCACAGGCCGCGAGGACAACACTGCAAAGTTCGTAAAGGGCGAAATGAAGAAGGCTAATCTTGCCGGATATGTTGACAGCAAGTACACCGCTGAGGACTGGGAGGGATTCCAGGAACTTGTGGCCAAGTCGGATTTGCCCGACAAGGAACTTATTCTCAGAGTTCTGTCAATGTACGACGACCCCGAAGAGCGCGAACAGCAGATAAAGAATATCTCCTCGGTGTACAGCGAACTGGCCGATTCAATCCTGCCTAAGCTGCGCCGTGCGCGAATTTCGCTCAACTACCACCTTATAGGCCGTTCCGATGACGAGATTATCAAGCAGTACAGCGAAGACCCGCGCGTCCTTTCGCTTGAGGAGATTCTCTACTCTTCAATCCTTACCGAGGACGTCAAGGAGCAGCAGGGCATCTTCAACACTGCAATCACTTTGCACCCCGGCGATTACCGCGCATACAACAATCTTGGTGTAATAGCATACAATGCCGGCGATTACAACGTGGCAAAGGAGTACTTTGAAAAGGCGCTCAGCATAAACAAGAACGCAGCCGAACCGCATCTTAACCTTGGCTACATTGAACTCCTCAACGGCAATGTCGATGCAGCAGGGGAGTACATGGTGGTAGGCACAGAGTCAAAGGCTTTGGAAGAGGCCCTTGGAAACCTCTACATTGCAATGGGCGATTACGGACGTGCTTCAGCATACCTTGAAAAGAGCAAAACCAACAGCGCCGCTCTTGCGCAGCTGCTTAATAAGGATTACAGTTCAGTAACTGCAACATTGAACTCTATTGAGAAACCCGATGCGGTAACTTACTACATCAAGGCTGTACAAGGTGCACGCACTTCAAACATAGCATTTGTTTACGATGGCCTTAAGGAGGCAATCAGGCTTGACCCTTCAATGGCAAAGAAGGCTGCCGGCGACCTTGAATTCTCAAAATACATGGAGGATGCAACCTTCAAATCAATAATAGGTAAGTAAAACGTGCCAAAACTATTCATAAATGAGCAAGTTGCAATGCTTGCACTCTCACGGGTGCATGTGGCGCATCTTGCTCTTCTTCGTCAACTGGTCGATGCTGCCGGCAGTGCAAAGGAACTGCTTGAAAATGCTTCAAACATACAGGACATTCTTCCCGGAGCATCGCCGCGCCTGGGTACAATCCTTAGCGATGATTCATTGATTGACCGCGCTGAGCAGGAGGCTGAATTCATTGAAAAAAATGGCATAAAGCTTGTGTGCCTGGGCGATGAAGCCTATCCCTGCCGTCTTGCAGAGTGTAACGACGCACCCTTAGTGCTTCACTCACTTGGAAATGCCGATCTGAACTCAAAGCGCATAGTTTCCATTGTGGGCACTCGCCATGCAAGCGAATACGGAAAGGAACTCTGCACAAATTTTGTGGCCGACCTTGCCCGCTTTGCACCCGGTACACTTATAGTAAGCGGCTTGGCCTATGGCATTGATGTATGTGCCCACCGCGCAGCGCTCAATGCAGGGCTGCCGACAATTGGCGTAGTGGCGCATGGGCTCGACCAGGTATATCCCACATCCCACCGTTCTACAGCAAAAAGCATGCTTGCCAATGGAGGCCTGCTCACCGAATTCATGAGCCGCACAAATCCGTTCCCGCAGAACTTTGTGCAGCGCAACAGGATAGTTGCCGGAATCTCCGATGCCACAGTTGTCATTGAATCGGCCTCAAAGGGCGGTTCGCTCATCACGGCATCGCTTGCTTCGGGCTATTCGCGCGAGTGCTTTGCGTTCCCCGGCAGAGTGAACGACAAATATTCACAGGGATGCAACGAACTTGTGAGCCGCAATAAAGCCGCGCTCATTACAAGCGCATACGATTTTGTTGAGGCAATGAACTGGGATGTGCCCGGCGGGCAGGGTGCATCGCAGCACCAGACAGAACTCTTTCCTGAACTTTCGCCCGATGAAGCTGCTGTAATGGATGCATTGCGCGAGGATAGTGACGGCCTGCAGGTCAACCAGATGACCGTGCGCCTTAATATGCCAGTCAGCAAGCTCATGCCATTGCTCTTTGAAATGGAGATGAAGGGCTATGTAAAGGCCGTCGCCGGCGGCTGCTACAGGGCAATGATGCGGTAGGTCTGTCATTCTTTGCAAACATTTTATGTGTCAAGTATCGCATAAACCCAAAAAATCATTATCTTCGCATAAATTTGAGAAAATGCATTTCTGATGAAAGAATTTGTCATATCTACAACTAAGAAAGAGACTGCAATTCTGGTGGGACTGATAACCTCTGCACAGAACGAGCGCAAGACCAATGAGTATCTTGACGAGCTTGAGTTCCTTGCGCAGACTGCCGGTGCCGAGGTGGTGAAACGGTTTACGCAGCGCATTGACCATCCCCATCCTGTCACATACGTTGGAACAGGAAAGCTTGCCGAAATTTCCGAGTATGTTGAAATGCTTAAGGACAGCGACGACGAGATAGGCATGGTAATCTTTGACGACGAACTGTCGGCAAAGCAGCTGCGCAATATTGAAAAGGAACTCAAGATAAAGATTCTTGACCGCACATCGCTTATTCTTGATATTTTCGCCATGCGCGCACAGACTGCCCATGCAAAGGTACAGGTTGAGCTGGCGCAATACAAATATATGCTCCCGCGTCTGCAGCGTCTGTGGACTCACCTTGAGCGCCAGGGTGGCGGCTCAGGCGGTGCCGGAGGCGGCAAAGGCGGCAGCGTAGGCCTTCGCGGTCCGGGTGAGACACAGCTCGAGATGGACCGCCGTATAATTCTTGGCCGCATGTCTCTGCTCAAGGAGCAGCTGGCGCAGATTGACCGCCAGAAGAGCATACAGCGCAAGAACCGCGGGCGTCTTATCCGCGTGGCATTGGTGGGCTACACCAATGTGGGAAAATCAACCCTCATGAATCTTCTTGCCAAAAGCGAGGTATTTGCCGAGAACAAGCTCTTTGCAACCCTTGACACAACAGTGCGCAAGGTGATAATAGAAAATCTGCCCTTCCTGCTTTCCGACACAGTTGGTTTCATCCGCAAGCTCCCCACCGACCTTGTAGAGTCGTTCAAGTCAACCCTTGACGAGGTGCGCGAGGCCGATTTGCTGTTGCATGTTGTCGATGTGTCGCACCCCGAATTTGAGGAGCAGATTGCCGTTGTTGAAAAGACGCTTGCCGACCTTAACTGCGGCGACAAGCCTCTGATGGTAATCTTCAACAAGATTGATGCCTTTACCTGCGTTCAGAAGGAGGAGGACGACCTTACTCCCAAAACCCGCGAGAACATCACTCTTGACGAGCTCAAGGAAACATGGATGAGCAGGCTTGCCGACAACTGCCTTTTCATATCGGCGCGCGAGAAACAGAATATTGAAAACCTGAAGGATGTGATTTACAAGAAAGTGTGCGAGCTGCATGTGCAGAAGTACCCCTATAACGACTTCCTCTACCAAACCTACGATGAGGTGGTGGATGACTAAACCGGCGCGTCCAGCCATCAGGCAATGCGGGATGCCTCAGTCGTTGGATTATCTGCAGTTTAGAGATATTACACATTGTTCAGAATTACAAAACAGATAGAGCAAAACATTAACCATATAAACTAAAGCAATAAAATTATGGCAGCAATTCCTGAATTCAAGTATGCCCACATGTTCCAGCATGGCGAGGATACAACAGAGTATTATCTCCTTACCAAGGAGGGTGTGTCAGTAGGTAATTTTGAAGGCACACCGATACTGAAAGTAACCCCTGAGGCTCTGACCCTTTTGTCGCGCACCGCATTCCGCGACGTATCTTTCATGCTGCGCCGTGCCCACAACGAGCAGGTAGCGAAAATCCTTACCGACCCTGAGGCAAGTGACAACGACAAATATGTTGCTCTCACTTTCCTGCGCAATGCCGAGGTTGCATGCAAAGGCCAGCTTCCCCTGTGCCAGGATACAGGAACAGCCATAATCCATGGCGAGAAAGGCCAGCAAGTATGGACGGGCTTCTGCGACGAAGAGGCGCTTTCACGCGGTGTGTTCGATACATACACTCAGGAGAACCTGCGTTACAGCCAGAATGCCCCATTGACAATGTACGACGAGGTGAACACAAAGTGCAACCTTCCTGCGCAGATTGACATTGAGGCTACAGAGGGCATGGAGTACAAGTTCCTCATGGTTACAAAGGGCGGCGGTTCGGCTAACAAAACCTATCTCTATCAGGAGACAAAGGCGCTCCTGAACCCCGCAACGCTCGTTCCCTTCCTTGTCGACAAGATGAAGAGCCTGGGAACAGCAGCGTGTCCTCCCTATCACATTGCATTCGTTATTGGCGGCACATCGGCCGAGAAGAACCTTCTTACCGTGAAGCTCGCCTCTACACATTATTATGACGACCTGCCCACAACTGGCGACGAGACAGGCCGTGCATTCCGCGACATTGAACTTGAGAAGCAGCTGCTTGATGAGGCGCACCGCATAGGCCTGGGCGCGCAGTTTGGCGGAAAGTATCTTGCGCACGATATTCGCGTTGTACGCTTGCCACGTCACGGTGCAAGCTGCCCCGTAGGCATGGGCGTAAGCTGCTCTGCCGACCGTAACATCAAGGCTAAAATCAACAAGGACGGTATCTGGATTGAGAAACTCGATGACCAGCCCGCAACGCTCATCCCCGAAGAGCTCCGCAATGCCGGCGAGGGCGAGATTGTCCGCGTTGACCTTAACCGCCCGATGAAGGAGGTTTGCGCGCAGCTCTCACAGTATCCAATTGCTACACGCCTGTCACTTAACGGCACAATCATTGTAGGCCGTGACATTGCTCATGCAAAGCTCAAGGAGCGCATTGACCGCGGTGAGGGTCTTCCTCAGTATATCAAGGACCATCCAATTTACTATGCAGGTCCTGCAAAGACACCGGCCGGCATGCCTTGCGGCTCTATGGGCCCCACAACAGCAGGCCGCATGGACTCATACGTTGACCTCTTCCAGGAGAATGGCGGTTCAATGATAATGCTTGCCAAAGGTAACCGCAGCCAGCAGGTAACAGATGCCTGTCAGAAGCATGGCGGCTTCTATCTTGGTTCAATCGGCGGCCCGGCGGCAATCCTTGCACAGAACAACATCAAGAGCATTGAGTGCGTCGAGTATCCTGAACTTGGCATGGAGGCAATATGGAAAATTGAGGTTGAAGACTTCCCTGCATTCATCCTTGTTGACGACAAGGGCAACGATTTCTTCAAGCAGATTAAGCCACGCTGCCCCGGTTGCAGATAATTGAATAATACTTTGCAATAATGGGACTGCGGCAAGCTCTGGCGCAGTCCCTGCTTTTATGAGTAAAATGCATTATATACTATACATAATTGCGGCATCCTCCATTTTTGCATTCCTAATATTTGTCCTTGACAAGATTTTTGCAAAATTCAGCTTCAGGCGCATTTCTGAGCGAGTGCTTCTCCTTTCATCGTTCTTTGGCGGTGCAGCGGGCGCGCTTGCAGCCATGTATCTTGTCCGCCACAAGACGCGTAAAAGGAAATTTGCGATAGGCGTGCCGGTGATGCTTCTTTTGCATCTTATACTTATTGCAGCTCTTCATTTTCGTTGAACAAAAATGAAACTCTTTTGTTTTTTTGAAAAAATATTCCCATGCATTTTGTTATTTAAAATAAAATTATGAATTTCGCATTGAGAATCCGCTTGCGTCTCATGCGGAGTGGAAAAGAAATTTGATTTTTAACTTCTAAATGAAACTATTATGGATAAGTCATTGAAAGGAACAAAGACCGAAGCTAATCTTTGGGCAGCATTTGCAGGCGAGAGCCAGGCACGCAACAAGTATACATTCTATGCCAGCAAGGCAAAGAAAGAGGGATATGAGCAGATAGCAGCAATCTTCCAGGAGACTGCCGACCAGGAGAAGGAGCATGCGAAATTGTGGTTCAAGCAGGTGCACGGCATCGGCAGCACTGCCGAGAATCTTGTTGATGCGGCTGCAGGCGAGAACTATGAGTGGACCGATATGTATCCAACCATGGCAAAAGAGGCTCGTGAAGAGGGCTTTGTTGAGATTGCAGCACTTTTTGATGCTGTTTCAAGAGTTGAAAAGGTTCACGAGGATCGTTACAAGAAATTTCTTGAGAATGTACAGAACGGAATGGTTTTCAGCCGCGACGAAGAGTGCGTATGGCAGTGCCGCAACTGCGGTCACTTGCATGTAGGCAAGATGGCGCCCGAAATGTGTCCCGTATGCGCACACCCGAAGGCATATTTCCAGATTAAGCCCGAGAACTATTGATACATCATTAAAAAAGCGCCCCGCGGGGCGCTTTTTTAATGATGTATCAGTGTCTGTTTGAATTTCTAAAAATTGATGATATAAATTCAAACAGTCCTCTATGGAGTTTAACTCAACTCTCTTTCCTTGAACTTCAGTTCAAATCTTGATGCGGCAGCGCCGTTTTCCTTAGTTACTTGGGCTATATAATGTCCCGGTTCAAGTTCCTTTATGCCGTATGAAAGCTCCTCTGTGGCAGTTCCCTCCTGCATATAAGCAACTGTAACCTCTGAAATGTCGTGTCTGTTGACAAATTCAATGGGCAGAGCGTCAAGTATGTGGTCAATATAACGTACGCTGTTCATGTGTCCGTTTACATCAATATCGCTGTAGTGCGGCCGCCTTTTGAATGTCACCTCCTCCACTGGAGTGCGGTTTGTGGCGGGGATGCGGCGCAGCGCCATAGGCTCGTCGGGGACAATGCAGCCGGCCATGGCAACACCTATGTCGCCGCTGAGGTCGGCCGATGTGCGTGTTCTTAGGTCAATCATTGCAAAGGTTGTTATCATTGAAGCAACTTCGTTGCCATTTTCGTCGGTCATTCGTACGCAGCGGTCTGTGAATCCATGGTAAAGATTCTTTATCCATGTATCAATGTTCAACCTCTCCTTCTGCATTGGAATTCTTTCAACATGCAGTGACATGCGGGCAATAACCCATCCAAGCGACTCTGTTGCTCCGAATCCTCGTGCTTCGGCATGGCGGTTAGCAGCGCTTAGCATGCTGTTCATCATTGTAGTCGGGCGTACTCGGCCAAGGCTGTCGGTGAGGAATGTTTCCGCAAAAAATGGGAAACGGTCAATGTTCTTGTTCTCCACGTTAGTTTTTTTTGTAAAGTTATTGCAGACTGTTCTGTGCAGCAAAGATAAGCAACATTTTCTGAAAACCGGAACTTTTTATGTTTCTTGACTCCTGTTTGCGTTTGTGTATTGCAAGGTTAGGGCAAAAACAACCGAAAATGTTTGGCATTTACGCCCTAATTGACTACCTTTGCACCGCTCTTCAAAAGAGAGCAAAAGAGGATTGTCCTATGGTGTAATGGTAGCACAACAGGTTTTGGTTCTGTTTGTCCTGGTTCGAATCCGGGTAGGACAACAAAAAATCATCCGCTCATGAGCGGATGATTTTTTGTTGTTATAGCCGATTGTTGGAAAACTCTCGCTTTTGCCACCTTTTTTAAGCCTGCTTAACGTGTGCCTCCTCTGCGCGCTCCCTGGCCGTTTCTGCCGCCCCTTCTGCCGTCACGGCTGTGGCGCATTTTTTCGCGCTCGGCTTTTCTGAACTCAAGGTACTTTTCATACTGCTCCGCATTCAAAATCTTTTTCATCTGCTCGTTGCGCACTTCCTCGCGCTGTTTCCTGAGTTCAATCATCGCGTTCATCTGCTCCTCAGTGGGGCGCTTGCGTTCAGGCTTCTTTCCCTCTGCGCGCATCTTTTCTGCGCGTTCGCGGCGTGCATTTATGCTGTCCTGCATTGTAAGTGCGTCGGCGTAGTTCATCAGGAATACGGCCTGGAACTGTATGCTGTCAAGCTCTACGGCCTCGCTCAGGCGCTTTGTCTGCATCATGGCCATCTCCTCGGGGTTTATTTCTCTCTGCCGGCGCTGCCCCTTTCCCTGCATCTGCGCCATTGATACTGTAGCAATCATGGCTGCGACAGCAAATGTTAGAATCTTTTTCATAGACTATTATGTTTAGTGGCGGCAGTTGTGCCGCTTAAGTTTATATCCTTTTTAAAATCAGTACAGCCCCCGCTAAGCAAGGGCTGTAGAGACAAACATTGAAAAACAACGAGTATTAACTCATCATACATCTATATGACGCAGCTTGTGTGCGAAAGTAAAATGAACTGCTGTTAAATTAACTTTGTTTAACACTTTTCTCTTCAATCACGCCATCGACCATTCTTATTGTGCGGTCGGTTAATGAGGCAAGCCCTTCGTCATGGGTTACAACAACGAATGTCTGCCCAAAGCGGTCGCGAAGGTCAAAGAACAATTTGTGCAGTTCCTCCTTGTTCTTGCTGTCAAGGCTGCCCGAAGGCTCGTCGGCAAGAATTACGTCGGGTTTGTTTATAAGCGCCCGGGCAACGGCAACACGCTGGTTTTCGCCGCCCGAAAGCTCCGAGGGCTTGTGCGTGGCGCGCTTTTCAAGCCCCATGAGGCGCAGCAGTTCCATTGCCTCTGCTTCGGCCTCCTTGCGCTTGCGCCCGGCAATGAGTGCCGGAATTATTACATTCTCAAGTGCTGTAAATTCGGGAAGCAGCTGATGAAACTGAAACACAAAGCCAATGTGCCTGTTGCGGAAAGCTGCAAGCCGCTTGCTGCCCATCTTTCCTGTTTCCTCGCCATTGAAGCTGATTCTTCCGCTTGTAGGCTTGTCAAGAGTGCCCAAAAGCTGCAGCAGAGTGGTTTTTCCCGCACCGCTTGGGCCTACAATGCTTATCACCTCGCCTTTTTCTATCGTAAGGTCAATTCCTTTCAGCACCTGCAGATTGCCGAATTTCTTTGTCAGTTTCTCTATCTTAATCATATATTCTTTATTACATATTCGGCAATGTGGCAGCCGAATGTTGCGGTAAAGTATGCCAAAGAGCCGATTATGGGCTTGCCGCCTTCTGGGTTGGGGCGGATGGCCTCCTTGCGCGGCTCTTCCATGCTGTATACAACCGGAAGCTTATGCAGCCCGCGCGCGTCGCGCAACAGCCGCCTTACATTCTTGGCCAATGTGCAGTGCTCGCTTTTCCACAAGTCGCCTGTGCGTATATCGGCCAAATTGCATTTTGCGCCGGCCCCCATGCTTGAAATTATTTTTATCTCCCGCCTCCAGCACTCTCTTATTAGCGCCCCTTTTGGTTCAAGGGTGTCAATGGCATCCACAACAAAACTGAAATTGCCCTCGTCGAACATAGCCGGAATATTCTCCTTGTCAACAAACATCTGCTTCACGGTAATCTTTGCCTCCGGGTTAATCATTTTCAGGCGCTCTGCCACAACCTCGCATTTCGGCATTCCCACCGTGCTTGCCAGCGCGGGCATCTGGCGGTTTATGTTTGTAATGTCAACCGTGTCGGCATCAACAATTGTGAATGCCCCCGCTCCGGCGCGGCACAGCATTTCGGCAGCCCATGAACCGACGCCGCCCAGCCCCACAATGAGCAGGTGCGCATTTCTCAGTCTCTCCTGTTTCTCCTCTCCTATCAGCAGTGTGCCTCTTTGTAACCAGTTGCCGGCCATATTATTGTCTTTAAAATGTTTTTCTGCAGGCTGATGCTGCGTTTATTTGGGCGAAAGTACAAAAAAATAGCAAGAGAGGGGGCATATATATGCAAAATTGTGTAATTTTGCATGCAATTATGCAATGCTGCATCATTGTGGCACAGATTCTTAGAACAATTTAATTACGATATAGAATGAAAATAGCAATTGTAGGTGTCAGCGGCGCGGTAGGCCAGGAGTTCCTTCGTGTCCTTGACGAGAGAAATTTTCCATTTGACGAATTGGTGCTTTTCGGCTCAGCCAGGAGCGCAGGCCAGGTATATAACTTCCGCGGCATGGATTATGTTGTAAAGGAACTCAAGCACAACGACGACTTTATGGGCGTTGACTATGCCTTTGTTTCGGCCGGCGGCGGTGTATCAAAAGAGTTCGCCGAGACTATAACAAAGCACGGCGCAGTGATGATTGACAACTCGAGCGCATTCCGCATGGACAGCGATGTGCCCCTTGTTGTTCCCGAGGTTAACCCCACCGATGCCTACAACCGTCCGCGCAACATCATTGCCAACCCCAACTGCACAACAATTCAGATGGTGGTTGCCCTCAAGGCAATAGAGAACCTTTCCCACATCACCCGCGTGCACGCTTCAACATACCAGGCTGCCAGCGGTGCTGGTGCTGCGGCTATGGCCGAACTTTATGAGCAGTACCGCCAGGTGCTTGCCGGCGAAGAGCCCACAGTGGAGAAGTTCGCTTATCAGCTTGCTTTCAATGTAATACCCCAGATAGACTCTTTCACCGACAATGGCTACACAAAAGAGGAGATGAAGATGTACAACGAGACACGCAAGATTATGCACAGCGACATTCAGGTAAGTGCGCAGTGCGTGCGCGTTCCTGCTCTCCGTTCTCATTCACAGTCGCTGTGGGTTGAGACAGAGCGTCCATTGAGCGTAGAGGAGGTTCGTTGTGCCATTGCCGACGGCGAAGGCCTCATTCTTATGGACTGCCCCGAGGACAAGGTATACCCAATGCCGCTGTTCCTTGCCGGCCAGGACCCTGTGTATGTTGGCCGCATCCGCAAGGATATTTCTAACCCCAACGGAATATTCATGTGGGTTGTGGGCGACCAGATAAAGAAGGGCGCAGCCCTCAATGCTGTGCAGATTGCGGAATATCTTATCGCACATCCTAAAAAGTAACTTAAACACCTTTTTGATATGAACCTTTCACAGGGGACTCTTCTGCAAAACGGCAAATACGAAATCGTGCGCTACATAAGCAGCGGCGGTTTCGGCTGCACATACGAAGCCAAGCATGTGCTTTTTGGCAAAAGCGTGGCAATCAAGGAGTTCTTTGTGAAGGATTTCTGCAACCGCGATTCCGGCACCAAGAGCATCTATGTGGCCTCTAAAAGCATGGTGTCGCTTGTGGAAAAGCTCCGCGGCAAGTTTATTGCCGAGGCGCAGGCGCTGTTTGAGATGAACCATCCCAACATTGTGCGCGTGACCGATGTCTTTGAGGAGAACGGCACAGCCTATTATGTGATGGACTATATTAACGGCAGTACACTTGACGGCATTATAAAGAGCCGCGGTGCACTTGCCGAATCAGAGGCGCGGCACTATATCTCCCAGGTGGCTAAGGCTCTTAAATATGTTCACGACCGCAACCGCCTTCATCTTGACATAAAGCCGGCCAATATAATGGTCGATGCAGACGGTTTTGTGGTGCTTATTGATTTTGGTGTCTCAAAGCAGTACGATGAGGTGGATAATGCGAACACCTCAACTCTTGTGGGCAGCACTCCCGGTTATGCGCCCATTGAGCAGAGCGGTGCGGGGCTGGCAAAATTCTATCCTGCCACTGATATATACGCCCTTGGAGCAACGCTTTACAAGGCGCTTACAGGCATAACCCCTCCCCAGGCAACCCTGATTGCAAGTGGTGAAAGTGAACTTCCGCCGCTGCCTGCGACAATCACTTCTGCTACACGCACGGCAGTAGAGGCTGCCATGCGCATACAAAGAAGCAAGCGTCCCCAGAGCATCGAGGAATTCTTGTCTTTGCTGAATGAAGATGTGAGGAAATCAGAAAGGGGCAGTAGTGGTCTTGAGGATATTGTTGGCGGTGTTACAGTTGTTGATACTGTAACTTGTGTATATGGTCCGCCGCCAATTTTCAAGGATATAAACACTCCGGGCGGAACCAATAAACCGAATAATAGCGGTGCCGGGCCTGTCTCAATGACATTCTTCGCGGCCATATTAAGCGTATACAAGAACTATTTCAATTTTTCGGGCAGGGCCCGCCGCAAGGAATTCTGGTCATTTGTCCTGTTCTCATTCATTGTGCAGATGTTTGCCGTCGGCATTGACAGCTTTTATGTTTTTGCTGCATTTATGTATCTTTCCATTATTCCGGGATTGGCATTGAGTTTCCGTCGCATGCATGATTCCGGCCGAAGCGCTTTCTGTTTCTTGTTTCTTCTTATCCCTCTGTATGGGTGGATTGTGGTTCTGGTACTCATGCTGTATAATAGCGAAAGTGGTTCAAACAGGTGGGGCGCTAATCCAAAAGGAATAGAGTAGCGGGGCGGAGGCGCGCTCGCTCTTCGCATCCTGCGCGGTCCAAACTTCGTCTGTCCTGCGCGCGACTATTGCTGCTCGCACTGTCGATAATTTATTGACAGCGCTCGCTATTCGCATCCCGCGCGGTCCAAACTTCGTCTGTCCTGCGCGCGACTATTGCTGCTCGCTTATTGATAATGTTTTATTGACAGCGCTCGCTCTTCGCATCCCGCGCGGTCCAAACTTCGTCTGTCCTGCGCGCGACTGTTGCTGCTCGCGCTGTCTATAAATTAAAAAAGGAAGAAATTTTTCTTCCTTTTTTAATTTATTCAGCGGCGCGGTATTTGCCTTCGTCTTTGTCTTCGAGCATGCTTAGGTACGATTGGTAGCGCGATGGGGCAATCTCGCCTTTTTCAAGCGCCTCAAGCACTGCGCAGCCAGGTTCGTGCGTGTGCGTGCAGTTGCTGTAGCGGCAATCTCTTGACAGCCTGAAGAACTCCACAAAGTAGTGCGAAATCTCTTCTGCCTCCATGTCAAATGTGCCGAATCCCTTAACTCCCGGAGTGTCCACAAGATAGCTCCCGGGCATGAATTCAAACATTTCGGTGTATGTGGTGGTGTGCATGCCGGTGTCGTGGGTTTTTGAAATTTCTCCCACGCGCGCTGCAATTTCGGGGGCAATGGCATTTGCTATGCTCGACTTGCCCACTCCCGAATTGCCGGCAAGCAGTGACACTTTCCCACGCATAGCTTCCCTTAGCTGCTCAATGCCGCTGCCGTCGGTTGCGCTTGTGCGCATGCAGCTGTAGCCAATGCTCTCGTACAGTGCCGTTAGGTATTCAAGCTCCTCGCGTTCAGCCTCGTTGTAGAGGTCGGTTTTGTTGAATACAAGCACGGTGGGCACTCTGTAGGCCTCGGCGGCAGCCAGGAAACGGTCGATGAAGGTGGTTGCCGTGGCCGGGTGGTTTATTGTAACAACAAGGAAACAGAGGTCAAGGTTGGCCGCTAATATGTGCGACTGCTTCGAGAGGTTCGATGCCTTGCGCACTATGTAGTTCTTGCGCTCGAGAATCTCCACAATATAAGCAGTGCCGTCGCTTCGCACGTCAAACTTGACGTGGTCGCCGACAGCAACCGGGTTTGTGCTTCTTATGCCTTTCAGGCGAAAGTTGCCCTTGACCCTGCAGTCAACAACTCTGCCGTCTGTGGCGCGCACGCCATAGACACTGCCCGAACTTTTTATAACTGTTCCCTGCACTCTCTTCCTCTCCTTTTGCGGAAGTTATACGGTCATTATTTCCTTTTCCTTTGCAGCGAAAATCTCTTCGGCCTTCTTGATGTACTTGTCGTGAATTTTCTGCAAGCTCTCCTCGCCGTCTTTTGCAACGTCCTCGGGAGTACCGTCCTTTACCGACTTTTTCATTGTGTCAATGCCGTCGCGGCGCGCATTGCGGATGCTTATTTTCGCAGTCTCAAGTTCGTGTGCGCACTGCTTGACAAGGTCCTTGCGGCGCTCGCCTGTGAGTGGCGGAATGGCAATGATTATAACCTCGCCGTTGTTTGTGGGCATAATTCCAACCGGAGAGTCAATGATTGCCTTCTCGATAGGTGCAATCATGTTCTTGTCCCAAGGCTTGATTGAAATTGTACGAAGGTCGGGAGTTGTGATTGTAGCCACGTTGTTAAGCGGCATCTCCGAACCGTATGAATGTACTCTCACGCAGTCAAGCAAGTGCACGTTTGCCTTGCCGGCGCGAATGTGTGAATACTCGTCCTCGAGGTGCATGACACTCATCTGCATCATCTCTTCTGCTTCGTTCAAGCAAGATTTAATATCTATCATATTACTAAGGTTTGATTAACTGTTTAAATTTCTAACTCTGAAACATTCTCTTAATTACAAAAATAGGCAATAACTGTGAATGTACTGTGCATTTAAGATTTTTTAATAACTAAAATCTTCTTTGTTCTTTGTTTTTATTCTTGCAATAGGTAAATTCGCAAACAACATGTATGCTGTTTGCGTGCAGTTGAGCGTTTTTTGCCTTTCCGTTCACAAGAGCTATATATTGTCAACCATTAAATAAGGAGGTGATTATGAACAGCGCAAATGATGTTAGAATTGTACAGGTGTTTGCCGGCACAACATGGCAGGCGCAGCTGGTAAAGGGACTGCTTGATGC
The DNA here is from genome assembly GCA_017516885.1 of Bacteroidaceae bacterium. Taxonomy (GTDB): domain Bacteria; phylum Bacteroidota; class Bacteroidia; order Bacteroidales; family Bacteroidaceae; genus HGM04593. Next base: position 4,734 of record JAFXAR010000050.1, on the reverse strand, counting down.
GAATGGTGTCCCATGCATGATTAAGGACGAGACAATAAGCGCAGTGACATCGCCCTATGCAACAATTGAGGGCGAGGTGCTGGTGGTTGTCAGCGAAGAGTACGAGGCTCAGGCGCTCAAGGTTATTGAGGAGAATACAATACCTGAGACCATTGAAACCCAGGAATAAAAAAATGCAGCCATTCGGCTGCATTTTTTTATTCCATTCTCATTCAGGTGCTTAGCCCTTGATTTCCTTAATACGAGCCTTCTTTCCTGTAAGAGCACGCAAGTAGTAAAGCTTAGCACGGCGAACACGACCACGCTTGTTAACAGTGATGCTGTCAATAGCAGGTGAGTTCAATGGGAAAATACGCTCAACGCCGATTGTGCCTGACATCTTGCGCACTGTGAAACGCTTCTCGTTGCCGTGGCCGCTGATGCGGATAACAACACCACGATACATCTGGATACGCTCCTTTGTTCCCTCAATGATTTTGTAAGCTACTGTAATAGTGTCACCGGGGTTGAACTCCAGTTCGCGCTTAACGTCAGTAGCAAATGCTTCTTTAGCAATTTTAATTAAATCCATTTTTTTTGATTTGTTAAATTGTTCAATCATTCAAACGCAACATATCAAGTTACTCTTCCTTGACAGCGATTACGCCGAAAGCGGTTGCAAAGATAGGTCAAAAAACTTTATTACCCAAAACTTTATTCCTTTTTTGTCTCATTCTTGGGATTTGTTGCTATTTTTGCATGCAGTTTCTTGAAACTTATATAAATATTCGCCTATAATGAAAAAGACAATTATTTGCTTCTCCTTGCTTGCTGCGGCAATGCTGTTTGCGGCTGCATGTTCGCCCGCGGCAAAAGAAGAGCGTCCGGTGCAAATCAGTGCCGGCAACATAAAAGTTACAGCAACCGATGCAAAAGGCGGCGCCGAGGCAGTGAGGGCAATCATTGAGCGTGAGCGCCCCGTGGTGGACAGCGTGCGCCGGCCCCTGCTGGGGCATGCTGCGAAAACGCACGACAAGTTCCGCCCCGAAAGCCCGCTTATGAACTTTGCGGCCGATGCGCTCCTGCACATGGCAAGGAAAAAGTGCCCGGCAGAGAATGTTGACGCGGCGGTTACCAACATAGGCGGCCTGAGGGACATTATACGCGAGGGCGATGTTACTTTCGGTTCAGTCTACGATGTGTTCCCCTTTGAGAACACCCTTGCCCTTGTCACTCTTGACGGCGAGCAGATGCTGCAGCTGTGCCGCGAGATTGCCGCTGTGGGCGGCGAGGCGGTCAGCGGCTTGCGTCTTGTCATTTCGGCCGACAAGCGTCTGCTCAGTGCAACTGTCAATGGCTCGCCCATTGACCCGGCACGCAAATATGTAATTGCAACCTCCGACTACCTTTCCGAAGGCAAGGACAAGCTCTTTGTTCTCAAGCAGGGTCATGCCGTAAAATATGAGTCAATGGTGATTCGTGACCTCATGGTTGAGTATATCACCTCGCTTGAGGCCGAAGGCAAGAAGCTCGATTCCAATTGCGACGGACGAATTGCGGTGGAAGGCAGATGACAGAGTACAGATAACAGAGTACAGATAACAGAGTACAGATAACAGAGTACAGATGACAGAGTACAGATGACAGAGTACAGATGACAGAGTGCAGATGACAGAGTACAGATAACAGAGTGCAAATAATAATATATACAATGAAAAAGTTTATACTTCTTATAGCGCTTTTTGCTGCGGCGGGTGTTGCGGCGCAGGGCAAAAAGGCCATAACAATACTCCACACAAACGACACCCACAGCACCATTGACCAAAAGGACGGCAACCCCGGGGCGGTGGACCGTGCTCTTGTTATAGAGCATGTGCGCGACTCTGTTGGCGCAGGCAACATGCTGCTGTTCGACTGCGGCGACTTCTCGCAAGGCTCTCTCTACTACAACATACACAAGGGCGCAGTTGAGGTGGAGATAATGAACGCAATGGGCTACGATGCCTGCGCAATAGGCAATCACGAATTTGACTTTGGCCTTGAAAATATGGCGCGCATATTCAAAATGGCAAAATTTCCCATTGTTTGCGCAAACTACGATTTCACCGGAACACCCTGCGAGGGCATAGTAAAGCCCTATGTGGTAATTGAGCGTGCCGGCAAGCGCATCGGAGTGTTCGGGCTCTCGCCCGATTTTGCCGACCTTGTATCCGACAGCAATTCTGCCGGGGTGCGCTTTGTGCACCCTGCAGAGGCAGCGCGCAAGGCGGTAGAGGCACTTGAAAAGGAGAAATGCGATGTTATAATATGCCTTTCGCATCTTGGCTGGAAGGACGACAAGGCTGTGAATTCCCAGTATAACGACGAATACCTTGCCGCAAACACCGCCGGCATTGATGTTATACTTGGCGGCCATTCGCACAACTACTTTGAGAAGCCTGTTACATATACCAATGCCGACGGCAAGCCTGTGATTGTGCAGCAGATGGGTTCTAAGGGACGCTACATAGGTTATGTTACAATTGCTGTCTAACCATGAACTTGTTCAATAAGCAAGCAAAATGGCGTTGCAATGTTAAATAATGTAGATACAGCCGCCTGTTCGTCAAAATATTGTATCTTCGCAAAGTTAAACCCAAAAAAGGAATATCAATATTAAACTTTTTAAATATGAAAATTCTGTCAATTTTTGCTCTTTCGGCACTTGCGCTTACAGCAACAGCCCAGAGCTATACAATTACCGGCAAGGCCGATGCCAAGTACAACGGCAAGAATGTTTACCTTATAAATCAGGACACTCCTTCAGCTGTTGACACATGCGTCATTGCCGATGGCGCATTTGCCTTCAAGGGCGTAGAGAAGGACCAGTCGCTCTACGAAATAAACATCAACAACAACCGCCGCATGAGAGGCTATGTAATAGTTGAACCGGGCGCAAATATAACAGTTGACTTTGCTGCTGCTCCTGCAAAGGTAACTGGCGGGCTTAATGACAAGCTTGCTGCAATAGAGGAGGCAATAGCAAAGGAGAGCGCAGCCATGAACGAACTCGTTCGTCAGATGCAGTCCGAAGGCAAAACCCGCGAGCAGATGATGGAGGTAATCAACCCCCGCATTGAGGCATTGTACGGCATGTACCGCAAGGAAATGATGGATAACAAGGACAATATGATAGGAGCATACATCCTTGGCATGGTTGCCGGCGAGTTCTATCCCACTATTGGTGAATTTGATACCGTTGCAGGCCAAATTAAATATGCCAATAAGGTTTATGCAGTTAGGACCTACCGCGAGGATCTTGTTAAGGCTGAGGCTACACAGCCCGGCAAAATGTTTGTCGACTTTGGCGGCCTTACAGTAGACGGCAAGCCCTCAAGGCTCTCCGACTATGTGGGCAAGGGCAAGTATGTGCTTGTTGACTTTTGGGCATCATGGTGCGGTCCTTGCAAGGGCGAGATTCCTAACCTCATTGAGCTGCAGAACAAGTACGGCGGCGACAAGTTTACTGTTCTTGGCGTGAACGTGTGGGACGAGGAGGCAAAGTTCAAGAGCGCGCTGCAGGCCGAGGGCATTACTTATCCGCAGATTTTCATTCCCCGCGACAATAAGGACAATGCAACAGGCCTTTACGGCATCAAGGGAATTCCTCAGATAATCCTTTTTGCCCCCGATGGCACAATCCTCAAGCGCGACCTCCGTGGCAATGAAATGAAGAGCTATGTAGGCGAGCAGCTGAGCAAGTAAGTGAATAAGTTTATATACAGGGAGGTTAGCGAACCTCCCTGCAAAAACAGGGCGCGCAACTGGTTGCGCGCCCTGTTTTTGTATCCCTGCAGATTAAGCCTTAGGCATTGTGTTTGATAATCTTGTATGCGAACCAAGTTGCTGCTGCAACCACCAAGATGACAACAGCTGACATCCAGTAAAATTCTGTGTTATCAATGTAGATGTCTCCCTCAATGTAGTTGTTTTCATCTCTTTTTTATACCATAAAACCGGTGTAGATAAAATAACATATAATGCCAATGGCAGTAATAATTGCGCTCTTTATAATAATGTGCAGCAGAGTTTTCATTGCATATTGCTTTATGGTTATTTAGCAAAGATAGAGGTTATTTTTGGAACATGCCAATAAACAGCGAAAAAACGAATGTAAGGGTGCTCCCATGTCGGGATAAATGCAAGCAATTGCTCGTACGAAGCCTTTAAGCTTGCTTCAATGTTTGCCGAGGCGGGTTACAGGCTGTCTTTGTGCTATTCACGGTAGGAAAAGTGTATTAAACTCCCGTTTATTCGTTCCGAAAAATGTTATTATATCAAATTATTCGCTTGGAAAAATGTATCGGAGTCTTGTTTATTCGCTTGAAAAAGTGTATTTTTGCAATAGAGCTAATATACAATACGATGCTGAAAAGAAAAATTGAGTCAGTTTTGGTTGAGTGGAAAACCTCTGGATCTAAGAAGCCACTTGTGATAAAAGGTATTCGCCAATGTGGAAAGACATACATTGTCCAAAAGTTTGCAAAGGAGAATTATGAGAGTGTGATTTATATGAATTTCATTCTTGAACCTGATAAAAAGTCGGCCTTTGCTGGCAATATAGATGTAGATACCATTATCCTTAACTTGTCTGCCTTGATACCGGGCAGCCGTTTCGTTAACGGAAAGACTTGCATTATCCTTGATGAGATTCAAGAGTGCAGAGAGGCGAGAACTGCATTAAAGTCGTTCCAAATAGATGGGCGTTTTGATGTT
>JAFXAR010000049.1 GCA_017516885.1 Bacteroidaceae bacterium | reverse complement strand
GATGCTACTGTTATCATCTTCGTTCCATTTCAAATTTTGCGAGAATTTGTCAGTTGAAGATAATTTCAATAACACCTCTAAATAATATGTCTGTTCATAGGAGCTCCTATGAACAGCACAAAAATAATTAAAAGATTTCTACAAAGCAAGAACTGCTTAACAACTTTTTATAGTTAATATTGTGGTTGGTGCCGGATATAATGTGTGGGTATTAACTGGCTATGATTACAATATTTTCAAGAAACAAATAGTGTACATCCTTCTTTCCATTCTCCGCGGGTGAAGTCGGGGATTTCAACCGGTGCGCCGCCATTGCTTGCCGATATGTCGGTGAGTTCCACAAGGCAGCTCCACAGTGCGGCGTCGTATACATTCATGTCGAGCGGAAGCCCGCTGCGCAGGCAGTGGATGAGGCGGCTGTCCATGGCGTAGTCTATCCAGCGGCGGCCGCACAGGGCCTCGCCGCGTTGCTTGTACATTTCAACAAATGGGTGGCGGTATTGCTGCATCAGCTTTGCGCACTCTTCGCCCATGGCCACATTGTCGCTGTCAGGAGCAAAGGCAAATGAGGGTACAGGATATTTCTGTGCGAATCCCTCGGTGCCGCTCACAAGGAACGAGCGGCTGTAGGGGCGGGGCAGTGTCATGCAGTTCTGTACAATAATGGTGTGCCCCTTCTCTGTGGTGATAATGGAACTGTTCATGTTGCCCATAAGGCTGCTGTCGCCAATGGGCTTTGAGGAGCATGATACAATGCTCTTCATCCTGTCGCCACGGTTGATTCCCATGGCCAATGCTACAGGACCAAGGCCGTGTGTGGGGTAGGGGTTGCCGTTGTGGCTGTTCATGAACTCCACTTGCCAGTTGCTCCATTTGCGTCCGCCGTCATCGTTGGTGGCTATGCGTTCGCGCAGGTCGTGCAGATATGAGCCTTCGGCATGTATGATTTCTCCGAACACTCCCTGCTGCGCCATGTTCAGCGTGCATAGCTCAAACTCATCGTAGCAGCAGTTCTCAAGCATTATGCAGTGGCGCTGCGTCTCCTCGGCAGTCTCTGCCAAGCGCCAGCAGTCGGCAACTGTTGTTGCAGCCGGAACTTCTGTGGCGGCGTGCTTGCCGCATTGCATGGCATATACGGCAATGTCGGCGTGGCTTGCCCAGTCGGTGCATATATATACAAGGTCTACATCACTCTGGCGGCATAGCTCTTTCCATCCTTCGCTGTCGCTGTAGGCTACAGGCTCTTTGCCGCCAAGCTCAGTGATTATGCTCTTTGCATCGGCAATATTCTCCTCAACAAGGTCGCACAGGGCTGTTATGCAGCAGCCTTCAATGTGCATCATGCGGTGCACGGCACGCTTGGCGCGTACGCCTAAGCCTACAAAGCCTATGCGTACACATTCAATGGGTTCGCACCGCAGTTGCAGTGCACTCTTGCGCGTGTTGTTGCTCTCGCTCATCAGTTATTGGTTTTCTGCTGCAAAATAACAAAAAATGTATCTGCTTTCAAAGCTTTTAGTCTAAATTAAGAACTTGTTTGAATTTAAACAATGTCAGTGCTATGGATGTTTTTGCAGCTTATGCAATATGGGGCTTGCGGTGCATGTCTCTTAGCGCAGCTCCTTCAGCGCCTTTTTGGCATCTTCGTTGCCGGCGGCAGCAGCTTCGCGGTAGAGGTCTCGTGCAATGTTTTTGTCGCGGCCCACGCACTTGCCTTCGTAGTAGTAGTCGGCCATGCGCTTTGTTCCGCGGTGGTCACCGCTCAGGTGCAGCTGCTTTGCGTATTTATATGCCTCCTTGTGGTTGCCGGCCTCATGCTCGTAGTCCGAAATTGCAGCCATGGCATCTTTGTTTTCCAATGCAGCCGATGCTTTTATGTACTGAATGCCGTTTTCCCCCTTCTCCATGAGTGCTTTTCCGTATTCCAAAAGCGCTTGCGGATTCTGAAGATTGGCTGCCTTTTTCAGCAGTTCCTCGCTCTTGGCAATATCTTTTGCCTCATGAATGCCGTCGCGGTAGCGGTGCGACATTTCAAGAAGGGCGCGCGGCTCGTCAAGTGCAGCGCCGCTTGCATAGCAGCTGTGCGCTGATGCACTGTCCTTTTCTGTTCCTATGCCGTTTTCAATCATCACGGCAAGGTCGTAGTGCGCCTTTGGCTCGCCATACTTTACTGCCTCCTTCATAAAGCGGATCGCCTGGCTGTTGTTCTTTGAAACTCCTGTGCCGTTAAGGTAGCAAATTGCAATGTAGTAGAGCGACGGCGCGTAACGGTACTGCGCGAGTTCGGCAAAAATGGTTATTGCATCCTTGTATCTTTTCTGATTGTAGTATATGATACCTTTCTTGTGGTGGTATGCGCATGCTGCCAGCGTTGCCGAATCGGGCATAGCCTCCTGCTTGGCCATAGATGCCTTGCCTGTCTGTTCCTGGGTCTCTTTTATTGTGTCATCCTGGGCTGTGCGGGTTATTGTTATCTTGTCGTCGCTGAAGATTGTTCTTCCCTCGCGGCCGGCCACATCAATAGTTATGCCGTTGCAGGACTTTGTGTTGTAGAACTCTGCTATCGCTTCTCCGTTCACAATGCTTACTGACGGCATCCACAGCAGGGTGCGGCGGAAGTCCTTCTCAGGCGGCGGCATTGTGCTGTAGTCGGGAGAATAGAACTGCTTGCTTTCGCTGTATCCCTGCACCGATGTGTAGCGCATTGTGCTGCCGGTTGCCGCATATTCGGGAATTACGCCTTGGGAGCGCTCCTCTTCGGTATAAGGAATAAGGCATGCAACGTAGTTGGGGTTTATCGGGTAGTTGATTCCTGTGCCGGCCGAGTTGTGCAGGCGGTTTAAAAAGACACTGGCAATTGGGCAGCCGTCAGCGCCATTTGGGGCGAACAGATATGACTGCGAGAGGAATCCGCGGTAGAATTTCTGAATGGGAATCTTGTTGTCGAGCATTCTTGTGAGCGGCATCCAGTGTGTCAACCTGTTCTCGAACTGCGAACGTGTCTTCTCGTCGCTGCGTATTACAATCTCCTTGAAATTTGTCATTTTATCGGCATTGGGCAGGCCGTGAAGATACTCCATGTCGGGCTTGGGAGTGCTGCTGTGGCTGTACTCTCCCAATACAACCATAAGCTGTACCCAGTAGGCCCAGCTGTAGTTGTGGCGGCGCATTGCGCTGAGGACTACATCGTTGGCAGTAAGGATATGGTCGTAGTCGTGGTCTGTGGGTATTGTTGTCGCTTCGTTGCCGTATCTTATGTTGCCTATGTACCTTGTGGAAGTTTTCTCGTCTGATTTGTTTAGTGAGATTACCTCTTCGTTCTCAATGCTTTTATCCTCTTCGTTGTTGTCTTTGTTGGTTTGCCATGTTTTGTCTGCCTCCAATTCGGCTTCGCTCTTTACGGTGTTATAGATTTCATCCTCGTATGTCCTGAACACGTTCATGTAGGTAACATCCTGTGCATACTCCCACTCATCAAGGTAGTTGAAGCGCATTTCGCTGTGCGGTGGGCGTTCGTTGGTCTGCTCCTTTCTTTTTGCTGTTACCTCAAGCGACGAGAGCATGTATTCAAATGGGTTTATCTTGATGAGGCTGTCGCTCACAGCCTTGCTCATAGGCTCGCCTGTGTGGCTTTCCCAGTAGTCGTAAAGCCTGAACTTTGGGGAGTAGTAGCGGTCGAGCGCAAAGTTGTAGAAGATATTGCCGCCCTGCTTGAACGGTGTCATGGGCTTCAGTGACGCAACACGCGTTCCGTAGAAGTTGCCGAGGTCTGCAATGAATGAGCCGGTGCTGTCGGTGCGCAGCGTAAATGTGCTTACCTCCTTCTTGTCTAATGAAATGTCGAGGCGGGTAAGTATGTCCTTCTGCGGTGTAATTGCCACCTTGCCGGCTCTCCGGTCGTTCCACTTTTGGAAGAGCTTGCCTTTTATTGTTATTCCGCGCTCTATCGGCTGTATATCCTCAATGGTGTTGCGTGTGAGCATCTGCCAGTCGTATGATGTCCAGCCGTGAGTTAGCATGAGCAGGTCAAGATTCTCTCTGCGGTTCTTGTTGTCCGGGTCAAAGTATTGCGCGGCATCGGGGATATATCCCTTCAGTTCCGAACCGAGCAGAAGATAGGTGTAGAGGTTGTGGGTGAACGATGTCTTTTGGCTGCCGGCAAGGTCGCTTACGGAGAGCGAGAGGTCGCTGGCGGAGGTAAGGGGCTTGCCGTCCTCGCGGCTTATTTTCACAGTTACCTTTCCGTTAGGCTTCATAGGGGTGTTGTGCACATGATAGCCGTTAGCTGTTACATTCAGTTTCACAGTACCTTGGTCGCCGCTTTGCAGCGAATCGTGCATCACAAAAAACTGGCGTTCGGCAAGTGGAATGTTGCCGGTAAATACGACTGCTCTGTTGACACCTTCGGGCAGGCTGTCTTTGGCAAATGTGAAGCTGCTGCGTCCGCTGCCGGCTGGGAATTTCCTATAGTAACCCATTGTTCCTCGGTTCAGTATTACAAAGCCCATTTCGCGGTTTTCGGCGCAGTTGCTGCTTATGCTTGCTGTTATGTGGCTGCCGTTCTCGGCAATGCTCAGTACAACGCCCTCTTTTTCAGCTTTAGGCAAATTGAACTTGTGGCGTTTTGCCTTGCCTTTGCTGTTCTTGACGGTTACTTCGGCGCGGTATTTGGCGTTCTGCTTGGGAGTGAGCATGAAAGTGCCCTTTCCCATGTGCTTGGGAGCTGTCTCAAGCAGCGGTGTGTCGTTTTCGTATATGGTGATTTTCTCTTCGCCGAAAAGTCCCCCTTCTCCGCGCAGTTCATAGGCAACGCGGCTTTCAGTTCCTTCTACCAGCTTGCCGCCTTCGGGGAAGAAGTCAAGTGTCGCCTCGGGGCGTTCCGCTGTTATCCATTTTCCGTTGTGGCTGAAGCCTCTCTTGCGGTCGAGCATATTCTTGAAATCCCAGTTGTCGGCATTGACCTTGTCAAAAATAGGGAACACGCGGCTGAATATCGAGCTGCTGTCCCAGTTGAGCATGTAGCGTGTGTAGGCACGCACCTCATAATACCCCGAAAGGAACAGGGGATTGAGCTCAAATTCGCCGTGACAGCTTCCCTTGTCGTCAATATTGTACTTTTTTGTCTCAACAACATATCCTTCGGGCGCAACAAGTTCAACGTACAGCACTTTGCTGAGCTTGCTGGGGCGGTTGTCAGCACCGAATGAAACGTACGCCTTGAACCACATTGTCTCGCCTAAATAGTATGCGCTGTTGTCAAAATGCAGATATACGCGCTCCTGCTGCATTACCTGTCCCACCTGCATGGCGCGGTAGGCTGTGCTGTCAATCTTGTCTTGCGCCGATGCTGAAAGGACGGTGCATGCTGTGAGGATTAGTGTAAATATAGCCTTTTTCATAGGTGTTTCAGTATTTTTCCGCTAAGATAAGCAAAATGGTGCGAATGCACAAATTGCACTCGCACCATTCATGGAGTTAGGATATTCAAAACATCCCTTATTTCTTTACAGGAGAGATTCTGAGTTTGTAGGTCATCTTCTCGTTCGGAACGCAGTACTCAGGCATTGTGCCTACATCGTATCCGCATGAAGCGTTGCCGATGCCGCGCAGCCAAGCGTCAAAGTGAACAACTGTGTAAGGACGCTTTGTCATCTCCCAGTAGTGGCCGGCTCTCATAAGGTCTTCGTCGGTATAAGGGAGTGCCGAGAAACTTACATTGCCCTCAGTCTCAATCTTCACACCGTAACCGCTGTCGTTGGTGAAGGTTACTTCGCGCAGGCCTTCGCGGCTGCCGCTGCTCTGTGGCTTGACGTACGGGTCGGCCATCTGGTCAACTGTTGTCCTGTAGCGGCCAACGACAACACCGTCCTTGCGGTCAACAGTGTTCTCCCATGGGCCAAGTGCGTAGTAGTTCACGTTCTTGAATGTTGAGTCAAGGCCGCATACAAGACCGGCGCGGCGAAGGTTGCCGCTCTTTGGCACGAATGTTGCCTCAACGTCAACAATGCCCTGCGGGTAGATTGTGTAGTTGATTTCTGTGTCGCAGATAGAACCCTTGCGTGTTGTCTTTACAACAGTATTGCCGTTCTCTTTCACAACCTGAATCTCACCCTTCTCCTCAAGGCCGTCATTTGTCTGCGCGTGTTCTCTGCCTGAATCGGGACCGTAGTAATCGTAGCCCTGACGGTCGTTCTCAATCCAGCGATGGTTGCTGTAGATGAAGCCCTGTCCGTCGCTGATGATGTTCTTGCCGTCAAATGCAAGCGCTGTGAGCTGTGCGCTCTCTGTGTCAAATGTCAGCTGTATCTTATCGTTGCCGATGATTGTCTCGTGGAGCGATGAAGGTGATGCAAGCGCATCGCCCTTGCTCTTGACTGCTGAGAGCGGAGCGCGCTCAACAAGTTCAAACTGCTGCAGTGCAACCTCGTGGCCTGCAGGGGCCCACAGCTGTGCATCGCGGTGTACAAGGCGCACTGTAAGAAGCACTTCGTCGCCCCTCTTTGCCGACTTGTTGATATTTGCCTTCTTTGCTGTAATCCACAGCTTTGCCGATTCTCCGCTGTTTGCGCTTGGTGCCTGTGTGCGGCCAGTGTAAACAACATAACCGTTCTTTACAATGTCATATACAACATCAAACTCATTCAGGTTTGTGAAGTTGTACTTGTTCTTTATCTCAATGGTAACAATGTCAAACTCAGTGTTCACCTCAGGCATTGCAATCTCAACGAACTGGTGTGCAGCCTTTACCTCCTTGAGCTTTCCGCCTTCCTGGCGCAAAGGAGAAACAACGCCGTTTGAGCAGAAGTTGCCCTGGTGCGGGCCCGGATAGTCATATCCTGTATGTATGCGGTAGACGCCCTGCTTCATCTCCTGCGGGTCGTAGATAGCCTGGTCAACCCAGTCCCAGATACATCCGCCGATGCAAGAGTTTGATGCTTCAATCTTCTGCCAGTACTCCTTGAGGTTGCCAATGGCATTACCCATTGCGTGAGCATATTCGCAGATGAACATAGGCTTGTCAAGGTCATTGGTGTACTTTAGCATCCATGCCTGGCCGGGATACATCTTTGAGTAGAAGTCGCTGAAGCGTCCGCCTCCGTAGTCGCCGTTAGAGCGTGTTCCCTCGTAATGTACAGGACGGCTGTCGAGTCTCTTTGCCTCATCGTAGCACGGGCCGAAGTTGTTGCCGTTGCCGGCTTCGTTGCCCAAGCTCCACATTACAACGCTTGCATGGTTGCGGTCGCGCAGAACCATGCGGTTGATGCGGTCGACAAATGCGGGAATCCATGACGGACGGTCAGAGATTGTCTGGTTAGCGTGGTCCTCAAGGTCGGCCTCGTCGCAGCAGTAGAGACCGTAGTGGTCGAACATTGCATACATTTTGGCCGCATTGGGGTAGTGGCTTGTGCGTATTGTGTTAATGTTGTTCTGCTTCATGAGCAGCACATCCTTGAGCATAGACTCTGTTGTAACGGCGCGGCCTCTGACTGGGTCGGTATCGTGGCGGTTTACGCCCTTGAAGAATACTCTTTCGCCGTTGATGTAAACGAGTGAATTCTTTATCTCAATATTGCGGAATCCGTGCTTTGTGGAGAATGCAAGCTCCTCGTTGCCATTCTCGTCGAACTGTGTAATGCGTACGGTGTAAAGGTTAGGCTTTTCAGCGCTCCACAATTTTACTCTGTCAACAGTGAGCTTGATGTTGCCGCTGAGCGATGCAATCTTTGCTGCGGTGTTCATTGCTATTGTGTCACTCGCAACCAGCTTGCCGTCAGTGTCGTAGACTGCCGCCTTGATGGTTTTCTTGCCAGGGATGAAGTCGCGGTTGTCAATCTCGAAATTAACATTTACATCGGCGCTGTATAGGTCGTTTGAGAGCTTGCTTGTGATGTAGTGGTCGCGTACAGCTGTCTTTGGCACATTGTAGAGGTATACATCGCGGAAGATACCGCTCATGCGGAACATGTCCTGGCACTCAAGATATGAGCCGTCGCACCAGCGGAATACCTGCACGGCAAGCTTGTTCTCGCCCTTCTTAAGCAGGTTTGTAATGTCAAATTCAGCCACATTGTTTGAACCCTGGGTGTAGCCGGCATATTCGCCGTTGAGCCATACGAAGGCTGCTGAGTAGATACCGCCAAAGTGGATGAATGTGCGGCGGCCGTCCCAGTTCTCGGGAACTTCAAATGTGCGAACGTATGAACCTACTGGGTTAATGCCATAGTTCTTGCAGCCGTCATTGTATCCGGGTCGTGCCTTTATGAATGGGGGAGTGTTTGAGTGCGGATAATTTACGTTGTTGTAGATAGGCTTGTCGTATCCGTGCATCTCCCAGTTCGATGGCACTGGAATCTCGTCCCATCCGCTTACGTCAAAGCCATGCTCAAAGAATGTGAGGGGGCGCAGTGATGGCTCGCTAACAAGATTGAACTTCCATGTGCCGTTGAGAGTCATGTAGCGGCTGTTTACAGGCTCGGTCCAAGGAGTTGCATAGTATTCAGCGTCGGCAAGCATCTCAGCCTCGTTGTTGTAAGGCATATATGTTGCAACGCCGCGCTCCTTGTTCTCGGCGAATACAGTTTCGTCCTCCCACTTTGGAGAAGCAATCTTTGGCCTTTCAACCTGTGCAAAGGTAAACCATGCAGTGCTGTCGGCTGCATTCTTTGCAACGCGCATCATGCGGCCCTCCTTGAGAGCGTACATTGTGCCCTCTTTGCCGGCCGATACAATGAGATATGTATCCTGCTGTCCCTCCACCGGCTCAAAGCGGAACTTTGCATTGTTCCAGACGCCGGGGGTTGCAGTCCACTGCAAAAGATAGTCAATGCTTGCATTGCCGCCGCCATCGTCAAAGTGTATTCCGTAGAATGAGTTCTCCACAGCAAATGTGTGTATGTCAATTGTCTTTATGCTCCAGAACTGGCCGCGGTTGCCGTTGTCAATTGCCTCGGCTACAATGCGTGCGTTGTTCTCGCCTGAATCGCCATTGCCAAGTGTCATGCCCTCAGCCTTAGCAGGGCGTATGTGGTAGGTAAGATTGTCGTCAAAGCCAATATATTCCGATGCCTCGAAAGTGAACTTTGCAGCCTTGTTGTTCAGCACGCTCTCCTTCTTTGCAAGCACAAGCGAAGCTCCTTTGCCCTTGGCAAGAGCCAATGTGGGGTTGTTTGTAGGTATGAGCATGCCGTCCTCGTACTTCCAGAGCTGTGCCTCGTCGGAACCGTTGTTCTCGCCAAGTTCCACGCGCACGCCGTTCACGCGCAATGCATGGTTTGTCACCGGATTGATTATTCGCCAGCTGCCTGAGAGCTCCGATACTTTCCAGTACTGCGCGGAATTGTCCTTGTTGAAGTCTGCCAGTGCAATAGCGTTGCCGTCCTGTTCGCTGAAGGTCATCTTCTTGCTGCCGGCAACAAAAATGTGATACAGCTTGCCCTGCTCGAAAACAGTCTGCGCCTGGCCGGCCGCCGTGCACAGAATTGCTGCGATAAACAGTGCGAAGCATTTCTTTAGATTGTTGATTAACATAGAGTTGTGTTTTTATGATTAGTAAATTGTTTTCTTTTGCCTGTTTTGTAACAGCACTATTCAGCAAAAATAGTAAATGTTTTTGAATAAATCCCAATAAGTGCTTGTGATTTTGCAATGGCTGCCGGCGGCAATGACGGCCGCAATAACGGCAATGACAGCGATTGCCGGCGGCTGTATCAAGGCGGGCTATACCTTTACCACTAATATATCTTCCCAGCGGGTGGTGTACTGAGGCGAGAGGTGCTCGCGGCTGGTGTGTCCGGTTATAGTGCCCTGTGACACGAGCTTTACGCTTTCCCTGCCTATTTCGGCATTTATGCGGTCTATGGTTTCCATAAGCGCCTTGTGCTTTGGGCGGTCAACGGTGTCAAAGAGCGAGCCTTGCACGGCTGTGGCCGATGTTATGCGGCTTAGGCGCACTCCGCTTTTCTTGTATCCGAAACCGTTGCGGTACATGCGCTCAAGCGCCTTTACGGCAGCTTTTGCAATTTCAAGAGTGCTGTCGGTGGCGGTGGGGAAGATTGCCTGTGCGAACTCATAGTGCTGGGGCTGGTCGTCGCGGTGGCGGTTTGTGAGGATGAATACCTGAAGCTCTTGTGCTACGCACTTCTGCTTGCGCAGTTTCTCTGCGGCAATTCCGGCAAAGGTGGTAATGGTTTCATGCAGGTCGTCCAAACTGTAAAGTTCCTTTGAGAATGAGCGCGATACTGTAATTGACTGCTTGTCGGGGGTATCGTGGCTGAACTCTATGCAGGGAGTGCCTTTTAGTTCAAGCCAGGTGCGTTTGCCGGTAATGTTCAGGCGGTTGTCAATCCATGCTTCGGGCAGGTCGCAGAATTGCGCGGCTGTTGTTATGTTGCACTCCTTGAACATTTTTGCCTGGCGGCGGCCAATGCCCCAAACATCTTCAATGGGGAACTTGCTGAGAACCTTGCGTATGTCCTCGGGGCGCTGCATGAGGCAGGCGCTGTTCAGCTTGGGGTATTTTTTGCAAAGTTTGCTCGCCACTTTGGCGAGTGTCTTGGTGTGGGACATGCCTATGCTCACCGGTATTCCTGTGTTGCGCTTTACGGTGCGGGCAAGATTCTCGCCAAATTCCTTAAGGTTTTCTGCCGGGCAACCCTCAAGGAGCAGAAAGGCTTCGTCTATTGAATAGATTTCAATGGCAGGGAGATGCTGCCTTAGGGTGCTCATCACACGTTGCGACATATCGCCGTAGAGGTGGTAGTTGCTTGAGCAGACAGCGACATTATACCGCTTTATGAAATCCTGAATCTGATAGAGCGGCTGTCCCATTTTTATTCCCAGTGCCTTTGCCTCGTTGCTGCGCGAGACTATGCATCCGTCGTTGTTGCTGAGTACAACGACAGGCCGTCCTTCGAGCGAGGGGTTGAACACCCGCTCGCACGATACAAAGAAGTTATTGCAGTCGCAAAGGCCGAACATATTGAAAACTGAAAACTGAAAGTGGAAAACTGAAAACTGAAAATTGAAAACTGAAAACGGAAAGTGGAAAGCTGAGCCGGAGGCGAAGTTTAGACAGCGTTGGCAGCAATTAGTCGCACGAAGCACAGACGTAGTTTGTGCCGTGCGGGTTACGATTAGACAGCGTTGGCAAAACTGAAAGCGGAAAGCGGAAAACTTGTGCCTGCGAGTGTGTGGAAGCTTGCTTGCGCGCTCAACGAGCGCAGTCAAGGTTCGACAAAGTCAAAGCGGAAAACGTACCACCCTTAAGGACCTTAAAGAGATAAGTATCCTTTTAATCCTTTTCGCTCATTTTGCTCCCCCCCCTTTTATGAAAATTAAACAACTTATTATGCTTTCTTTATCAAATAGGTCACAACGCCCCAGATGCAGAAGTCATTTTCGGCGGTTACCTTCAATGGCGCAAACTCCTTGTTGGCGGGAATGAGGAGGGCGTGGTCCTTGTGCTTTTCGAACCGCTTGAGGGTGAATTCGCCGTCAATGTAGCATACAGCCAGGCATCCGCTGTAGGGTTCTATGCTTTTGTCTATTACAAGAAGGTCGCCGTCGTTTATTCCCTCGTCAATCATGGACAGGCCGCTTACCCTTGCATAGAAGGTTGATGCAGGGTTCTTTATCAGTTCCTTGTTGAGGTCGAGGCTGAGTGTTGCGTAGTCCTCGGCGGGCGAGGGGAAGCCGGCTGCAACGCGCTCGCCCGATAGCGGCAGCTCAATGCCGCAGTTGGCATCGGGGGTGAATATGTTGATATTGTCCATGGTGTTTAGTGATAACGATTAACTTTGGTTTGTTATAACGGTTTATACTGAATTTTAGTTTAACGTGGGCTTTATATGAAAATTCAATAATGGTTTAAATTCAACATTCTGAAAATCAAAACAATAGTAACAGAGGTTGCAGTCAATAGTTATACAACACCTTACTGCTGTTTTCTCCGAGGATAAAGTTACTGAAATTTTCTATTTGGCAGATGAGTTCTTCAAGTTTTTTGACGCCAGCAAGAATTATCAATGTTTGAAGCTCCAAAAGACGGCAAAATGCAACGAACCCGCCATTGACGTTGAATTCATCAATGACGAGCTGCTATTTTTGTTCTAAAATTATATAGAACTCAAGTTAAATATAATTATACATGTCATTTAATTTTCACACATTATTAGTGATGCGTTAACTTTGCATCTAAGTTGTTTTAAGTTGTTAATAGAGTGCATACGGCCCCAAATTGTGACAAGGCGGTCATATCTACAAAAAATAATCTCCCATAACTTTATCAGTTACAGGAGATTATATATGTAATTACTTAAAATTACTTGCTCAATGCTGCAGAAACGTCCACTGCGATAGCCCAACAAAGTTGGGAGCTCCTTATCTTTTTGGTGCACCTACCATCTAAACTGCTAAACACAACAATCCCCTGGGGCTATCTTACGATATACGGTGGTCTTGGGATATTTTTCTTTTTATGCTTTCCAAAGCGGTTCCATTTCCCAACCATTAGGGAAACCGAGTGCTTTCAGATCAACCTCCGGAAATTTAACAAATAACCATTGAAGTTTTGCAAGCATATCATTTCCAGGAGAAACAATGTCCAAGAAATATTTTATAATACATATATTCAAAAAGATTCGTAAAGAATCGGTAGATAGAGTTATCCAAGGACGGTTTATGCGATTGGGTATAGTTGCACGGATCGTGTTTTGTTTATTCCAGACACGAGCATGATGACAACATGAATTCCTTGTTAGTGTTACGATGGTAAGCCAAGACTCAAACGGCTCTATCTGTAAACCGAATGCTTGAGATACACGCTTCTTTATCTTTTTGTCCTTGATATTGCTATATATGTTCGTAATAATACCAAAAGGAAGTATTTCGGAAAGTATCCAAGCCGGAGGGTATGGATTTGAG
>JAFXAR010000048.1 GCA_017516885.1 Bacteroidaceae bacterium | reverse complement strand
TTAGAAAATATATTGATTTTTCTTTGGATTTTAACACAGTATCTTTTCAGTCATGAAAAGTATGTGATAGAACGAAAACAGGAGAATAAACGACAACAGATTAAGGGTAAAACGAATCAAGGAATAATAATTCTATTATACCAAAATTGCGTTACCCACAGTAAATTTCTACTGAGCCAGAAGAGCCGGAAACTTCGGGATGTTTGCCTTTCAATGGCAGTTATAAAATTTCATATTTGATTTTTGAATATGCTAATTGTTGTTCAAAAAATGCGCAATAGTTTGTAAATAGTGGTGAAATTTTGCAAAATCGCTGTTTTGTCATTAAATTTAATGTGTAATTTCACCACTAAATAATTAAATTAGCCACGCATTTTTAAAATTCGCCACAGCGATAGGGCGATTATCTCTAAAATAATGCAGTTTGAAAATGAAGTGCGACCTTTGCGTTGCAAATTCAGGAAACGAACGCGCTGAATTTGCTGCCGACACATTATTTATTTACAAAACGACAACTTATGAAACACTTCTTACATTACGTTGAGAATGCAATAAAGAAGAATTGGGAGCGCCCCGGTATTTCAAATTACGGTGCAAAGACATATACATGCGGCGAAATAGCTGCAAATGTGCTTAAAATGCATATTCTTTTTGAGAAAATGGGCATAAAGCCAGGCGACCATGTTGCCATTGCTGCAAGAAACTCCGCTGAATGGTGTATCGCCTTTCTGGCTATTACAAGCTACAAGGCAGTTGCAGTTCCTCTGTTGCCCGATTTCCTGCCCGAGAACCTTGCCCAGCTCACAAAAGTATCGAACAGCCGCATGCTGCTCGTTGACAAGAATATTCTGCATGGATTGCAGCGTGCATCTGTAATTGGAAATTTTGCTGAGTACGATAACTTTACAGCAGTAATTGATATTGTAACATACAATGCCGTTGAAGGATATGAGAAAATGGCTGATGTAACTGCCGATGAAGTTGACAGACTGTTTGCCGGGCGTTATCCGGCCGGAGTGACTGTTGAGAACTTCGAGCTCCCAATGGGAGAGCTTGACGACCTTAGCGTTATCAGCTATACATCGGGAACAAGCAGTTCGCCAAAGGGAGTTATGCTGCCGGCACGTTCACTTTCGGGCAATGTGGAGATGGCCCAAAAGCTTGTGCCCATTGCAATAGACGAGCGCGGTTCGTCGCTTTCAATACTTCCCCTTGCGCATATTTTTGGGCTTGCGTTTGATTTCCTCTTCCTCTTCTCTTGCGGAACTCACGTTAATATCTTTACTGAAAAGCCTGTGCCAGCACGCTTGCTAAAGGCGCTTGCCGATGTCAAGCCATATATATTCCTTACAGTTCCCCTGCTTGTTGAGAAAATTTTCCGCTCCAAGGTAATTCCTACACTTAACAAGCCCGCTATGCGTTTCCTGACAGCAATACCGGGAATAAACAAGCTTATATATAAGAAGGTAAGCAGCAAGATTATTGACACATTTGGCGGAAATTTGGGCAAGGCCGGTTTCTTTATCGGCGGCGCTGCCATAAGCAAGGATGTTGAGACTGTAATGAAGAAGATTGGCATTCCATTTGCCGTGGGCTACGGCATGACTGAATGCGGCCCGCTTATCAGTTATGTAGCCTCATCTCACCCCACAATTGACGAAAGGGGAGGCGTTGCCGGGCCTACAATAGAGCTTCGCATTGATTCCGACCAACCCTCAAAAGTGCCGGGAGAGATTCAGGTGCGCGGCGATGTTGTGACAACCGGCTACTATAATAATGAGGAGGCCACTAAGGCTTCATTTACCTCTGACGGCTGGCTCAAGACCGGTGACATGGGTATTCAGGACCGTCATGGCACTGTATTTATCAAGGGACGCTGCAAGAATATGATTCTTACCGGCAGCGGACAGAATATCTACCCCGAGGAGATAGAGGACATGATTAACCAGCAGCCGTTTGTTATTGAGTCTGTGGTTGTTGGACGCAAGCATGCAATTGTGGCGCTCATTGTGGTTGACTACGATGCAATGAAGGCTGCAGGAATAGAGGGCGGCAAGGTTCAGGAGACTGTTGACGCAAGCGTGTTTGCGCTGAACGAGAAACTGCCGCCTTATAGCCAGATTGGCCGTTGCGAGCTTAGGCGCGAACCGTTTGAGAAAACTCCAAAGCTCAGCATTAAGCGTTTTATGTACAATTGATAGATTGATTGAAGTTGATTTAAAATAAGCGAAGCATTATGAAACACTTTTTGTCGTATGTTGACGATTCAATAAAAAAGAATTGGAACCGTCCGGCTCTTACTAATTATGGTGCAAATACACTCACATACGGTGCTGTGGCGTCGGAGATTGAGAAAATGCACATACTGTTTGAAAAATGCGGAATAAAGAAAGGCGATAAGATTGCACTTTGTGCGCGTAACAGTGCAGAGTGGTGCGTATCGTATTTGGCAGTGGTTGCCTACGATGCTGTTTGCGTGCCCTTGCTGCCCGATTTTCTCCCTCAGAATATTGTTGAACTCACCCGCCTGTCGGACAGCCGCATGATGCTGCTCGACAAGAGTATTCTTGGAAACCTTAAAAGGGACAATGTGGTGGGGCAGTTTGCAGCCATTGAAGATTTCTGCGGTCTTGTTGATGTTGTGGGCCTGGAAGTGCATGAAAACTGCAACGGAAAGCTTGACGGAGTTCTTGAGGCTGTAGAAACCTCTTTTGAAGCCCGTTTCCCCAATGGCGTTACACCTAAGTGTGTTAATTATAAAAAGGAAAACCTTGAGGCTCTTTCTGTTATAAGCTATACATCAGGCACAAGCAGTTCGCCAAAGGGTGTTATGCTAAGCGCTCGTTCAATATCATCAAACCTTGATTTTGCAATAACCAATATCCCCGCAAATTCCGATGACAAGATTCTCTCCATTCTGCCGCTTGCCCATATCTTCGGCCAGATATTTGATTTTGTCTATCCTTTTGCATCGGGTTGCCACATAAATATCTTTACAGAGAAGCCAATACCTGCACGCTTGCTAAAGGCGCTTGCCGATGTAAAGCCTTATATGTTCCTCACTGTGCCTTTGCTCATTGAGAAGATTTTCCGCGCAAAGGTTATGCCGCAGCTCAACACAACAACAATGAAGGTGCTGCTTGCTATCCCTGGCATAAGGAGCATTATATGCAACAAGGTGCGCAGCAAACTCATTGCAACCTTTGGCGGCAACGTGACAAAGGGCGGTATAATTCTTGGCGGCGCTGCTATAAACAAGGAGGTGGAGGCTGTTATGCGCAAGGTGGGATTCCCTTATACTGTGGGTTATGGAATGACAGAATGCGGTCCTCTGCTCAGCTATAAGGCATGGCCCGATTTTGTAATGCGCTCATGCGGAGCTGTTGCCCATCCGGGAGTTGAAATACGCATTGATTCTGAAGACCCGGCAAATGTGCCTGGTGAGATTCAGGCAAAGGGCGTTTCGGTTATGGACGGCTATTACAAGAATGCTGAGGCCACAAATGCGGCATTTACAGCTGACGGCTGGCTCAAGACCGGCGACATGGGCATTATGGACAGCAATGAGAATATCTTCATTAAAGGCCGCTGCAAGAATATGATTCTTACAGCGAACGGACAGAATATCTATCCCGAGGAGATTGAGGACCTGATAAACCAGCTGCCGCTTGTTGCCGAATCGCTTGTAGTCGGCCGCAAGCACGGCCTTGCTGTTATTGCCGTGCCCGATACTGACGCGGCAAAAGCTGCCGGCGTGAAGATGGAGAACTTGCAGAAGGAGATTGAAACTGCTGTTTTTGCCATTAACAGAAGCCTGCCTGTTTACAGCAAGCTCACTGTCTGTGAATTGAGGGAAGAACCTTTTGAAAAGACACCAAAACTGAGCATCAAGAGGTTCATGTACAAGTAAATATATATTATTATATATATTGATAGAAGATTGATTGAGAGTAGAGGGCAGGGCTGCGGCTCGCCCTCTGTTTTTTTGTCTTGCCGCAACTGTGCCAATATGCGTAAATGGATTATTTTGACGTGATTAAGTACAATTTAAATGCTGATTATGTAAAAATAAGTTAAAATCAGGGCGATATTGTACCAATTTGTAATAAATACATGCATAAATCAAGTTAATCTCTGTAAAAGTTCTCATTTTTTAGAAAAAATAGCAGAAATTTGCAAAAAATTATTATGTAAATTTCTTGTATTGTGTCGGAATGCGGCCAATCAGGAGCCTTACTCACAAACAATCAGAATTTATGAAACATTTTATCAGTATTTTTAACGAGTCGGTTAAGCAGAACTGGGATTATCCTGCTGTTACTAACTTTGGTGGCAATACATACACCTATGCTCAGATGGCAGAGAATATAGCAAAGTACCATATTCTTTTCAGCGAGTCTGGCATAAAGAAGGGAGACAAGGTGGCTCTTTATGCGCGCAACTCGGCCGAGTGGGTTGTTGCATATTTCGCAACACTGACTTATGATGCTGTTACAGTGCCTTTCCTGCCCGATTTTATTCCTTCGGCAGTAGCGGAACTTGCCTCTTTCTCGGAGTGCAAGATTGTGCTGGCCGATGACATTGCAGTATCGGGCCTCAAGGAGGATGCTGCCTTGATAAAGTCTCTTGAGAAGACTGCCGGTTTTGCCGGAATAGTGAATATAAAGAACATTTCAGTGGAACATGTGACAAATGATACACTGAAAGATGCCGCAGACAATGTTGAAGACCATTTCAAGAAACTCTATCCAAATGGCCTTAGCGCTGAAACTGCAAACTATTATCCCGAGGAGCGTGACATGGAGGCCGTTGTGGAAATCAGCTTCACATCGGGCACAACAAGCGCAACTTCTAAGGGTGTTGTGCTTCCTGCGCGTTCGCTCTCAGTTAACCTTGAGTTTGCACAGAGGGAGATTCCTGTTTCGCGCGGCGGCCATATCTTTGCAATACTTCCTATGGCGCACATGTTCGGACAGACATTTGACGTGCTCTTCCCTCTTGCAAGCGGATGCCACGTTCATGTTATGCCGGGCAAGCCTACACCGGCACGCCTGCTGGGCGGCTTGGGCGCAGTGAAGCCATTCATGTTCCTGACAGTGCCCTTGGTTATTGAAAAGATATTCAAGTCAAAGGTGTTCCCTGCGACACGCAAGTTCCCTGCAAAATTCCTGCTTAAGGTGCCTTTGCTCGACAAGATTGTGCTCAATAAAATCCGCAAGTCCCTGCTTGCAGCCTTTGGCAACGGATTCACTACCGGTCTTATCATTGGCGGTGCGGCTCTCAACCGCGAAGTTGAGGACTTGCTAAAGCGCATGAACTTCCCATACGTTGTGGGTTATGGCATGACAGAGTGCGGCCCGCTTATCTCATACCGCGACAAGAGCGAGTATGTAAAATACTCTTGCGGTACAAAGGCGCATCCTATTGAACTGCGCATTGATTCGGCTAACCCGCGCCGCGTCCTTGGCGAGATTCAGGTTAAGGGCGATGCAGTGATGCTTGGCTACTACAATAACGAGGAGGCTACCAAGGCTGCATTTACTGCCGATGGCTGGCTCAAGACCGGCGATATGGGTCTTTTGGACGCAAAGGAGAACCTGTTTATCAAGGGACGCTGCAAGAATATGATTCTTACCGGCAGCGGACAGAATATCTACCCCGAGGAGATTGAGGACAAAATCAACAACTTGCCTTATGTAATTGAGTCGCTTGTCGTTGGCCGCAAGAATGCGCTTGTTGCCCTTGTGGTTGCTGACTACGAGGCAGGAAAGAAAGACGGTCTCTCTGAGGAGCAGCTTGAGAAGCTGGTTAATGACAATGTGCTTGCGCTGAACGGAGAGCTTGCTGCTTACAGCAAGATTGGTTACGCCGAACTTCGCCGCGAGCCGTTTGAGAAAACTCCAAAGCAGAGTATCAGGCGTTTTATGTACTCATAAGGGGCTTTTATAACAGCATAGTTAGCAAGGTATAAAAATCTTCTTTATATATTCGTGAGGATGGGTCTTTCGGGCTCATCCTCATCCTTTTACTATCTCATAATTTTAGAACCTTCCTTTTTAAAAGTTAAATAATTTTAAAATGCTGCTTGCCTGCGCTGTTTTATTGCACATTTAAAGCTGTTTTGTGCAAAAACTATTGTTTGTTTGAAAAAAAAGATAGAAATTTGCACCGGATTCATAAAATCCCGCAATCAATCACACTATCAATATATATGAGACATTTTATAAGTTACTTTAACGACTCCGTTAAAGAACACTGGAACTTGCCGGCAATCACAAATTTCGGCGGCAAGACTTACACTTATGGCCAGATGGCCGAAAGCATAGCAAAGTACCACATTCTGTTCAGGAGTGCGGGTATCAGGGAGAAGGATGCAATTGCGCTTTATGCGCGCAACTCGGCCGAGTGGGCTATTGCCTATTTTGCAACACTCACATACGGCGCCGTAACGGTTCCCTTCCTGCCCGATTTTATACCGTCGGCTGTTGTAGAGCTGAGCGTGTTCTCTAAATGCAAGCTTCTTATAGCGGATGCTATTGCAGTTAAGGGGCTTAATGGGAATGATGCCAATATTCAGGAACTTGAAAAGATTGAAGGATTTGCCGGAATCTTGAACCTTGATGGCATTAAGCTGGAGCATGCCTCATCGGAACTCTTTAGGGAGGCATGCGGCGCGCTTGATGCTGAATATTCAAAATTATATCCAAACGGTCTCTCTGTTAATGATGTAGACTACTATAGCAGCGAACGGAGCATGGAGGAGGTTTCTGAAATAAGCTTCACATCGGGAACAACAAGTGCTACGTCAAAGGGAGTGGTGCTGCCGGCGCGTTCGCTCTCTGTGAATCTTGAATTTGCCCGCCGCGAAGTTCCTTCGTGTGTAGGAGGCCATATTTTTGCCATACTTCCTATGGCTCACATGTTCGGCCAGGCATTTGATGTGCTTTTTCCGCTGTCAAGCGGCGTACATGTTTATGTAATGCCAGGCAAGCCAACTCCTGCCCGCCTTATTGGCGGCTTGAGTGCAGTAAAGCCTTTCATGCTGCTTACAGTGCCTTTGGTAATAGAGAAAATATTCAAGTCAAAAGTGTTCCCAATAACAAGAAAGGCTCCTGCAAAGTATTTGCTGAAGATTCCCTTGCTTGACAGGATTGTGCTCAGCAAAATACGCAAGGCTCTGCTTGCGGCTTTTGGCAATGAGCTCACTGTGGGTCTTATAATTGGCGGTGCAGCCCTTAACCGCGAGGTTGAGGACTTGCTAAAGCGCATGAAGTTCCCATACGTTGTGGGGTACGGCATGACGGAGTGCGGTCCGCTAATTTCGTATTGCGACAAGAGCGAGTATTTGAAATATTCATGCGGAAAGAAGGCTTCTCCTATTGAGGTGCGCATTGATTCGGCCAATCCGCGCCGTGTGAATGGTGAGATTCAGGTTAAGGGCGATGCCGTGATGCTTGGCTACTACAACAACGAGAGTGCTACAAAGGCAACATTTACAAGTGACGGCTGGCTCAAGACCGGTGACATGGGTATAATTGACGCAAAGGGCAATATCTTTATCAAGGGCCGCTGCAAGAATATGATTCTTACGGCCAGCGGACAGAATATCTATCCCGAGGAGATTGAGGACAAAATAAACAACTTGCCTTATGTGATTGAGTCGCTTGTTGTTGGCCGCAAGAATGCGCTTGTTGCCCTTGTGGTTGCCGATTACGCGGCAGGAAAGAAAGATGGCCTCTCTAAGGAGCAGCTGGACAAGATTGTCAACGACAATGTGCTTGCGCTGAACGGAGAGCTTGCTGCCTACAGCAAGATTGGCTACACTGAAATACGCAGCGAGCAGTTCGAGAAGACGCCAAAGCAGAGTATCAGGCGTTTTATGTATTCATAATATTTGGTATAGAAACTGTTTGCAGTTTCTTGCCTATACAGCCGATGGCGTGCCCGCAGGCACGCCATCGGCTGTATAGGCATTTGCAAATTACAATGTGGCAATAATCTCCTCTATTACATGCGGAAAGTGCTCGTATTCAAGTGCGTGCACCTTGGCTGCAACATCGTCGGGGGTGTCAGTGGGCAGAACTGGGCACTTTGCCTGAAAGAATGTTGTGCCTTTGTCATACTCCTCGTCAATGAGGTGTATTGTGATGCCGCTCTCAGTGTCGCCGCACTCTACAACGGCTTTGTGCACGTTGTCGCCATACATGCCCTTGCCGCCGTGCTTTGGAAGCAGTGCCGGATGTATGTTCACTATTTTGCCGGGGTAGGCCTTTATGAGCTTTTCGGGCACAAGCAGCAGGAATCCTGCAAGTACAATAAAGTCAATGCAGTGCTCCTTGAGCAGGGCTATTGTGCTGTCGGCCTCCATGAATTCTTTCTTTGTAATCACTTTGCACTCTATGCCCAGTCTCTTGGCGCGCTCAATGACGTAGGCCTGCGGGTTGTTGCAGATGATAAGGGATACTCGGGCACTCTCTTTGCCCTTGAAATAGCTGGCAATGTTCTCGGCGTTTGAGCCGCTGCCCGATGCAAGGATAGCAATGTTTTTCACGGTATTGGGAATATGTTTGAATTATTGTTTGCAAACTGTTTCTGCGGGCTGTTTATGATACCGGTACAAGGCGGCGCAGTACAGCCTCTCCGTATGTCTTTGATATTGGAATCTCCTTTATGTTTGGAATGCCGAGCTCAAGGAATATGTTCTCCTTTTCGCGGCGCATTACTTTTACAAGGTCAAGGTTTACCATGTAGGAGCGGTGGCAGCGTACGATGTTTGTTTCGGCAAGCTGTTCGCTTATCTCCTTCATTGTTATGCGCATGAGCTTCTTTTTAAGCACCTCTCCCTTCATGTACCAGATGCAGATGTAGTTGTCGGCCGATTCAATGTACAGCAGAACCTCCTTGGCTACCGACAGCTGCAGCACGCCGCGCGAATCGCGTATTGAAATAAGGCCGCTTGACTTGAAGCCGATGTTCTCGTCCATGAGCTCCTTGAGCTTTGCGTTCTTCTCCTGGTACGAAAAGTAGAGAATGCACATCAGGTAGGGGAAGAAGAGAATGTAGAAGGTGTTCTGTATGGCTGTGACAAATATTGAAAGCGGGTCGTCGGTGGTAAGGTTCAGGTTGTTCTTTACAATAAGGGCAAGGATTGTGAATGCACCCGACAGCAGCAGCACCTCAATGAATACCCAAATAATGTACTTCAGTATAGTTATCTGGTGGGTGGGCTTCTGAGAGTATTTGTACATAATGAGCCTGCTCACGGCAACCACAGTCATTCCTATGAGCACGAGCAGGGTAGACCATAGGAAATACTTTGTCTCGGTAATTGTTGTTCCTGAAATCCAGGACTTTGAGTCAAAGGGGTTGAATATGTTTATGAATCCAATCGCAAATATCGATACAAAGAGAACCATTGTAATGAGGTTTCTCTTCTCAACGAGGTATTTGGGGACTTTTTGGTATAGTGCAGAGGTGTATTCTATCATGTATTCTTAGGGGTTTATTGCTAAAAGCGTGCGCGGTGAATGACGCTGCCGGGCTGTTTTGCTGTATGTGCAGCCTATGTTCGCACATAGTGCAAAGATAACTAAAAATTCCCGGTTAAGCAGAATCTGTTTTGCAATAAGATAGTGATATTTTAAATAATTTATGATTTACTTGCTGTGTATGCAATATTTTACAAAAAATATCTTTAATTTTGCGTTGTAAGAACCAAGAATATATTATAACATGCCAATAATTGACTACAGGGATGTCTATATAAGCATAGACTCAAAAAGTATACTCGAAAAGGTTAATCTCTCGCTTGAGGACGGCGAGTTTGCTTACATTATAGGTGCAGTGGGATCAGGAAAGTCTACTCTGCTAAAGACTATTTACGGCGAAGTTGACATTGAGAGCGGAGATGCGAGCGTCTTTGGGGAGTATGACCTTAAAAATATCAAGAACAAGCATTTGCAGATGCTGCGCAAGCGCGTGGGCATCGTCTTTCAGGATTTTCAGCTGCTGACCGACCGTTCGGTGTTTGACAATCTTGACTTTGTGCTGCGTTGCACAGGGTGGAAGAACAGCGCTGAGAGGAAGGAGAGAATTGATGAGGTTCTGAAGCTTGTGGGCCTGCCCGAAAAGGGATATAAGCACCCGCATGAGCTCTCGGGCGGAGAGCAGCAGCGCATTGTAATAGCGAGGGCTATTCTTAACCGTCCGGCATTGTTGCTGGCCGATGAGCCTACCGGAAACCTTGACAGCGAAACAGGCGCCTATATTATGAACCTCTTGCATTCAATTTCAAGGAAAGAGAAGATGGCGGTGCTCATGATTACCCATAACGAGCAGTGGCTTAAAGAGTTCCCGGCAACGGTGTACCGTTGTACAGACAAGCGCCTTATGAGAATCATGGAGTTCAAGCGCAACAACTGATTATGCTAATGTTTAACGAATAAACAAAAACTATTATAGATGAAAGTATTGAAGTTTGGAGGTACGTCAGTGGGCTCTGCTGAACGTATGCAGAATGTGGTGAAGCTTATTTCGGACAGCGAGACAAAGATTGTTGTGCTTTCGGCAATGTCGGGCACAACCAATTCGCTCATTGAGTTTACCAATTATTTGAGAAACGGGAACCCCAATGGGGCTTGCGAGCACTCTACTGTGCTGCAGACAAAGTATATGCAGACTATAAAGGAACTCTACAGGAACGACTCCTTTGCAAAGGCTGCTACTGACAAGATAAACGAGATTTTCGCCCATTTGCGCGAACTGGCATTCTGTCCGCTGACCGACGAACTGGAGAAGGAGATTGTTGCCCAGGGAGAGATTATGTCAACAAACATGGTGACATTCTACATGAAGGAGCAGGGCATAGACGTTGAACTGCTCAACGCGCTTGACTTTATGCGCCTCGCGGTAAACGGCGAACCCGATTTGGGCTACATACGCGAGCACCTGATGCCGCTGCTTTCTCTTGAAAACAAGAGCCGGATTTATATAACCCAGGGATTTATCTGCATGAATCATGAGGGCAGCTATGACAACCTGCAGCGCGGCGGAAGCGACTACACTGCAACGCTTATTGGTTCGGCGGTGAACGCTGACGAGGTGCAGATTTGGACCGACATTGACGGTGTGCACAACAACGACCCGCGTATTGTGGAGAATACATCGCCTGTGCGCAATCTGCATTTTGAGGAGAGCGCGGAGCTTGCGTACTTCGGTGCAAAGATTCTGCATCCTACATGCATCCTTCCCGCAAAGCTTACAGGAACACCGGTTCGCCTGCTCAATACAATGGACCCTGCAGCTGAGGGAACCCGCATTGATAACAACCTTACACGTCCGGGCGAGATAAAGGCTATTGCCGCGAAGGACAACATTACCGCAATAAAGATAAAGAGCGGGCGAATGCTGCTTGCCTACGGCTTCCTGCGCAAGGTGTTTGAGATTTTCGAGGCGAACAAGACCTCAATTGACATGGTGTGTACATCGGAGGTTGGCGTTTCTGTATCAATTGACGATGACAGGAAACTTGATGATATTGTTGCCGAACTGCAGAAGATTGGTACTATTACAGTCGACCGCAATATGTGCATAATTTGCGTGGTGGGCGACTTGAACTGGGAGAATGTAGGCTTTGAGGCGCGTGCAATGGAGGCCATGAAGGATATTCCGGTGCGCATGGTTTCATATGGCGGAAGCAACTACAATATATCGTTCCTTGTGCGTGAAGAGGATAAGGTAAGGGCGTTGCGTTCTTTGAGTGCGTCTATTTTTGATAGCAAGAAGTAAGAAGAATGAAAATGCAGTTCCCTGTTGAGGCGTTTGCCTCTATTGAGACCCCTTTCTATTATTACGATGTTGAACTGCTCAAGGCAACGCTTGATGCAGTGAAACGCGAAGCGGCGAAATACGACGGCTTTCATGTGCACTATGCCGTGAAGGCAAACTATAACCCGCGCTTGCTTGAGATAGTGAATGCGGCAGGCATTGGAGCCGACTGCGTGAGCGGGGGAGAGGTGCGTGCGGCAATTAGCGCCGGCATTCCGGCCGGTAAGGTGGTTTTTGCCGGAGTAGGCAAGACCGACAAGGAGATTGCCTATGCGCTTGATTCCGGAATATTCTGCTTTAATGTAGAGTCTGTGCCCGAAATTGAGGCAATTGAGAGACTTGCGGCTGAGCGCGGCGCTGTGGCTCAGGTTGCTGTGCGTGTGAACCCCAATGTGGGAGCGCATACACATGCCAATATCACCACCGGGCTTGCAGAGAATAAGTTTGGAGTGAATTATGAACAGCTTGACGGCGTTATTGATGTCATTGAGAGCATGCCTCATATAAAGCTCATAGGCCTGCACTTCCACATTGGTTCGCAGCTGCTTGTGATGGACGATTTCATTGCTCTCTGCTGCAGGATAAACGAACTGCAGGAGCTGCTTCACGAGACGCGCGGCATGGTGCTGCCGCATATAAATGTGGGCGGTGGCCTTGGAGTGCGCTATGATGCTCCCGACAAATATCCGATACCCGATTTTGACCTCTATTTTGCAACATACGCTAACAACCTGAAGCTCTATCCCGGACAGCAGCTGCACTTTGAGCTCGGCCGGAGCATTGTGGCGCAATGCGGCGCGCTGATAACACGCGCAACTTATATTAAGAATGGCACATGCAAGCAGTTTGTGGTTGTTGATGCGGGCATGAATGACCTCATACGTCCGGCGCTGTACGATGCCTATCACCGCATTGAGAATCTTGTGTCGTGCGAACCCGATGGCGTGTACGATGTTGTTGGTCCGGTATGCGAGTCGTCCGATGTGTTCTGCAAGGACCGCAGGATACCTGCGACCAAGCGCGGCGACATTCTGGCAATACGCACTGCGGGAGCATACGGAGAGGCAATGGCGTTCGGCTATAATTGCCGCGAATTGCCAAAGGCTGTGCTGTCAACTGATTTGAATATGTAAGTTCCGTTGAATTGGAAAAATAAATAGTCCCAGGTTTCAGGCTTGGGACTATTTATTTGTATAGGCCGGTAACTGCTTGCAGTGGAGGGTTATATCTTTGAACCGAGTTTATAAAAACTCCGATTGTGAAATTATTGCAGTTTAAACCTGACCCGCAGCGTGCCATTCTCAAAGGAGTGGCTTATTATGCGGAATGCGCCTATTTCGCCTGTGTTCTCAACATGTGTTCCAATGCATGCGCATGCATCGTAATCGCCCACGCGCACAATGCGCAGGGTGTCGCTTGCATTGGCCGGCAGCTTGCCAAGGTCAATGCCGGCGGGGACATTCTCGCGTGTAACATATTCAATTGTCACCGGCAAGTTTGCCGATATAACATTATTCACTTGCGCTTCAATGGCAGCAATCTGCTGCTCTGTGGGTGCGCTGGGCAGCGTGTAGTCGCATTTGCTCTTCTTGCGCTCAATGTGGGCATTCCGGCTGCGCTCGCACCCGAACATCCTTACCATCGTCTGGTTAAGAATGTGCTCCACGGTGTGCATAGGAGGGTACTCTGCCTTGTTGTGGTCGTTGAGTATCGGTGTTTCGGTGGTCATTGGTTGTTTAGTTCCGTAGATAATCAACACAAAAGTAGTTATGTTTCTTGGTCTGTGCAAATTTTGCACAGACCAAGATTGATGAGCAATATTGATGTGGTTAATATATAATCAGCTGTCGCATTTTTTGCGACAACTGATGTTTTCATCTTGCTCTTTCTAATAATAGAAATATCACATTAAATTTTATCATAGGCTTCCCAAAATATGTTGATGTGTTATATCCATTATTCTTTGCATAATCTGCTATTGAATTACGCATGTCAGTCGGATAGTATATTGAGAGAAGTTTTTTTGCTAAAAGTTCGTGCCAGGCTATAGGTGTCCTTATTTTTGTAATATCATCGACTTTCCCAATACCTAATGCAATAGCTACTGGACTTCTGCAAAAATCGCCAAGTTCGGCAACGGGTTCAATGTCAAAAGCTGATTTCACGTCATCGATGAACTTTTTTATCATTAACAAGTCTTCAAATAAATTCAATTCTACAATATAATCCAGTTCGATCTTTACTAATGTTTCTATAAAGTCATTTGGGGCTTCATAGAGTTTTTTTAATCCCCAGTTTGTTTGAAAAACCAATGATTCAATCATTGCTTTTTGCTTAATGGCGTTGTTCCGTTTTTGTAGATGTTTGTTCTTCATTATAGTATTGTTATTTACTATATATAATACGAAAGGATTTGTTGTTTTTTTATGTAAAACGATCTAAAGGTGTGCATGAACTTTGCATATTATAATGAAAATATTAGTTAATAAATAAAAAACAATGCAGTGCAATGATTTTGCATAGGTGTACATTATATTTGCAGTGTACAACGAGTATAAGTTATGATAAGCAAGACATTTAACCGTTACATTTGGCTATTGAATACGCTCCTTCAGCATAAGCAACTTTCCTATGAAGAAATTAATGCTTTGTGGAGGGAATGTTATTTGGGCGATGGTGCTTCGTTGCCGTTGCGCACATTCCATCAGCATAAAAGTGCTGTTGAGGAGTTATTCGGTATTGAAATAAAATGCAATCCTTCAAATGGGTACAGATACTACATATCTTCTCCCGATACATTGAAGAACGACAGTATCCGCAAATGGCTCTTGAACTCATTTACTCTGTCCAATATGATAACGGCAGGGCACAATATGAAAGGACGGATTTTGTTTGAGGAGATACCGCGT
>JAFXAR010000047.1 GCA_017516885.1 Bacteroidaceae bacterium | reverse complement strand
TGCCGCATCAGAGAGTTTCAACTCTAAAATCAAGGCTTTCAGAGCTCAATTCAGGGGTGTGAAAGATAAAGATTTTTTCCTTTTCAGACTGGCAAAATTATATGCATGAATACAAAATCCCTCAGAATTTTACGTTGAGCCAGATAACCTTGGCGAGAGCACAAATGCAACAAAAAAATAGAACCGCAAAAGCGGTTCTATTAGGTGGGCCATCTTGGGCTTGAACCAAGGACCTCCAGATTATGAGTCTGTTGCTCTAACCAACTGAGCTAAAAGCCCGAGTATCTCATTAGAAATACGCTGCAAAGGTAGAGTAAAATACTTTATATTGCAAATTTTTATTGCTAAAAAATCTAACTATACCTCTATAATTGTGTAAAACAGCATTTCTCCATGCAGAGAGCGCATCACTTCTTGAAATTATTGGCATAAATTATCCCCCAAAAGCTATAGCTTTTGGGGGATAATTTATGCTTTGCCTATGCTATGGTGCAAGGCACTGTGTGCATCTTACTTTGCAAGCTGCTTCTTGCCGTTCTGAATATAGATTCTACCGGTAAGAACTTCGTTTACACGGCGGCCTTCAAGGTCATAAATTGAGTTATTGCCATTCTTTACAGCATCAGCAAGCACATGTTCAACAGAAGTCTCAGTTGTAAAGTCAATCTCAACTGTGTCGTCCTTTGCGCATGGAATTGTTACAATGCCGTTCTTGTCAACTGTAACAGGAACTTCAACGCCATTTACAGTTATCTTAGCATTTGCAATATCCATTGCACCAATCTTGCAACGCACCTTAAGTTCCGCGCCTGCATTGCTTACAATAACTGCTTTCTGGCACTTGCCATCTACCCAGTTGAAATCAACTGTAAAGTTACCCATGGCCTTCATGCCGGTAACATTACCGCCCTTCTTCCAAACAGCAGGAAGCGCAGGAAGAATATTAACGTAACCGTGTGCACTCTGCAGGAGCATCTCTGCCATACCTGAGCAAACGCCGAAGTTACCGTCAATCTGGAACGGAGCGTGGCTGTCGAAGAGGTTGTAGTAGATACCGCCCTGGCCCTGGTCTGTACCGTAGGTTGTAGAGTGCTTCAAGGCATTCTTAATAATGATGTGAGCATGGTCACCATCCTGGGCACGCGCCCAAAGGTTAACCTTCCAGCCCATAGACCAGCCTGTAGCGGCATCGCCACGGTGCTTCAATGCATTCACGGCAGGAACAAAGTACTCGCTCTCGGGAGTAATCTGATCCATTGGGAAGAGAGCCATCAAATGTGAAATATGACGGTGGCCTCTCTCGCCTACACTGTAGGGAGAGTACTTCCACTCGCGCAGAAGCACATCACCAGTCTTAACGCCGTTGAAAGGATTGCCCCAAGCACCATCGTATGTCTCAGTGTGGAGGCCCTTGTCGGTCTTCTCAAGATAAAGGGCGAGCTTCTCAATATCAGCCTGTGAAAGACCGGTGTTCTCAACACCCAAAATATCAATAGCGTCGGTAAGGTTCTGGAACAGGTAGCTAATCATCTGCTGTGCATGTGCAGTACCGTCCTCGCTCTCGTTTCCGTGCTGCTCTGCACTAAACTCGTTAGGAGCAACGAATGTGCCGTCCTTAACCTTGCGGTCCTCAATCAGGCGGTGGAACCAGAACTCAGCACAGCTCCACATTACCGGGAATGCCTTCTTCAGGAACTCCTTGTCCTGAGTGTAGCGGTAGTGTGTCCACAAGTGGCTTGTGTACCATACGTTGGCAACAAGGTAGTTGCTGCCCCATGTACTCATACTGTTGTAGAGAGAAGACTCTGTCAATACGCTCCAGCCATAACCGTTGTTGTACTTCTTAGCCACCTCTTTCCAGCCATCGCTCTGCGCGCCGCGGATGATGAAGTTCACATATGGCTTGTGAAGGTCACTGAGGTTAGTAATCTCAGTTGGCCAATAATTCATCTGAATATTGATATTTGTGTGAATATCAGAGTTCCATGGAGAGTCAGTGCCCTTGTCGTTCCAGATACCCTGGAGGTTGTTAGGAGCAGCTATCGGCTTGCGGTTAGAACTGATAGCGAGGTAACGTCCATAGTGGAAGTAGAGCTGTTCAAGGAACAGATGGTCGTTAGCTGTGCTGTTTGCAGAGCTGTTGTTCGGGAAATAGTTGTCAATCAAAGTCTTTGTATCAACTGCAGGAGTTGTAAGGCCAAGGTCAAATGTCATGCGCTTTGTAATTGCTGTAAAATCGGCAATGTGATCCTTCTCAACAGCCGCAAAGCCCTTGGCAACTGCAGCCTCAATCTCGCCCTTGACACGAGCGTTCACATCGTCAGGAGTCTCTGTTGTAAAGTAGTTGTTGAGAACCTCCATGTCGCCGTTGAAGTTTGTTGCGCCCTTGAGGTAGAAGGTAACCTCTGTTGCATTCTTCACAAGGATACCATTGCTTGAAGTTTCCACGATTGCACCTTCGTCGGCAACGACATGCAGGCGTGCAGCATAGTTTACAGATGTCATTGCGCCGGTAAAGTAGCCCATACCGTTTTCATAGCCCGCATAACTACCTGCACCGATATCCGAACCCGGTTCCATAGTGAAGTTCAAGTTCATCTTGTCCTCACCCTCGGCCTTATACTGACCAACGATTACCTGGTCAGGAGCAGAACTGAAGTATTTGCGTGTGAACAGAGAACCGTTGCCGTTCTTGAACTGAACACCGGCAATACCCTCCTCAATATCAAGATAGCGCACATAATCCGTAACGCCCTCCCAAATGCTGTTATCCTTATTCTCTACGAATACAGAACCGAAGTTCATGAATGTGCGGTTGCCGCCGCCTGCACCTACGA
The DNA here is from genome assembly GCA_017516885.1 of Bacteroidaceae bacterium. Taxonomy (GTDB): domain Bacteria; phylum Bacteroidota; class Bacteroidia; order Bacteroidales; family Bacteroidaceae; genus HGM04593. Next base: position 47,407 of record JAFXAR010000047.1, on the reverse strand, counting down.
CATTGGCTGGACCACTCCACAGGGTCTTCTCGTTGAACTGGAGTTCCTCGTTATGTACACCGCCGAATACCATACAGCCAAGCTCGCCGTTACCCAGAGGCAATGCATACTCCATCCATGGGTTGCTCACGCCCGAAGCCTCGGCAGATGTCCTGTACCACAATGTATTGGGATTCTTGGGTGCAAATTCAGCTACACCAGTAATATCCTGCACTTCATAGTAGTATATGTCGGGATAATTGGCTGGATCAACCTCTGTCAGGAAGAACTTGCTGCCAGTATCACCTTCTACACTGCCGGTGTTCCACAATGCCAGGAAGTTTCCTCTTTTATTCCACCAGTTGTTGCTGCCGTCTATCTTGATATAAGCAGGCGTGCTATTGAACTTGAGAGCTCCAGAGAACAGTGTGCTGTACCCATCGGCGCCATCTGTTACCATCGTAGCACGAGCAGCAGCCTCAGTACCTTTAATACCGAGCACCTTGGACAGGCCTGTAGAATAGTTGTACACCTTATACTTGCCTTCTGCCTGGCTAACGAAAGCCCATATACCCTTGTTGTCATGAGGCCTGTTTGAGTTTGTCATCAGCAAATTACCGCCTTCAGTGTATTCAGAGTTCATACTTACGAATCCACCGTGTCCACCCTGAATGGTATAGAACTTGGTATCCTCATCAAAGTAGCTTACATATACAGTTGTGCCGTCAAGTGTAACAACCGCCATCTTGCCTGCAACGGCATTAGCTGTTAAGTCTGACTTCTTTACTACAGCCTCTGTTGAGAATATTCCGCCATCCTTGTACTCTGTACCTTCATACACAACGCCCGCTGCTGCATCGTCTGTACCAAGCACCTCTACTGTATAGTCCTTTGGGCCTGTAATTACCTCGTCGATAATGTAACAGTTACCCGGGTCTGTTGTTGTCCAGCCGTTCACAACAATACCTGCGTCCATCTGGCCCGGTTCCTGAGAGTTCATGCCGTTACCGCCGATAAGGAGTTTCCAAGGATATGCGCCGCCAACGTTTGTAATTGTCATGGCATCTGTTGCTGTAGAAGAATAGCTACCGTTCTTGCCTACATACTTCTCGGCGCCCATGCTGTAGAGATAGTAGCTGCCGTTCTTGCTCTCGATGCGGAACTGCTGGTTAACATCGTATGGGTCCTGAGTTACAGCGCCCACTGACTTGCCTGTACTTGAGCAAATCTGTCCATTTACGCCATCGGCTGTACTGTACATAAGAAATGCACGTGCACTGCGAATTGCGTACACCTTGTCATTGCTCAACTGTGAAAGATCGGTCACAGTCCTTGTCTCGGCCTGCACTGCAAACGCCGCACAGATGAAAGAGACAAGCATTAGATAAATCTTTTTCATTGAAGTAATTTTAATGGTTAGTATTATTTGTGTTTATTTTGTCTGCAATATAACTGAACAAAAATATAATATAAAATTTATAAAAACAAATAATTAACATAATATCACAAAAAAAACAGGAACGCAATTTGCATTCCTGTTAAAGTATAAAATCAAATGCTGCGGTATAATAGATGCACTGCTGCCACAGCACCGCTGCACACGCCTTTGCTACGCCAACAGCGCATCGGCGAGCTGCTCCATCGCCGGAAGGTCGCTCTCTTTCATGCGCGAGCGTATGGTAACCACAGGCTCTACTATCTCAACCGATTTCAAGCCTTCAAGCATTGCACGCATCACCCGTCCGGCCGTAGGCGCCCATGAACCGTTTTCCATAATTGCCACGCGGCGCTTCTGGTAGGCTTTTAGTTTCAGGTGGTGCAGAAAGTCATGCATCGGCGGGAATACATCGGCATCGTACGATGCAGCGCAAACAACCATGTGGCTATAGCGGAATGCATCCTCCACAGCCTCGGCCATATCACAGCGGGAGAGGTCGGTCACCACCACTTTTGGAGCGCCTTTTTCGCGCAGCATATCGGCCAAGCGGCCGGCTGCAACAGCAGTTCCGCCGTGAATGGACGCGTAAGCAACAAGTACCCCCTCGGTTTCAGGTTCATATCTGCTCCATGTATCGTACAAGCCGATATAATGGCCAAGGTTTTCAGTCAGCACAGGACCATGCAATGGGCAAACAATCTTAATATCAAGCGTTGCAGCCTTTTTCAGCAGCGCCTGCACCTGATTGCCGTACTTTCCGCAGATATTTATATAGTAGCGGCGCGCCTCACAGTCCCACGCCCCGCCTTTGCACAGAGCGCCGAACTTGCCGAATGCATCGGCTGAGAAAAGCACCTTCTCGCTCTGCTCGTAGCTTACCATGACCTCGGGCCAGTGAACCATAGGCGCAACAAAGAATTGCAGGGTGTGACTGCCAAGAGAAAGCACATCGCCCTCCTTTACCGCAACGCCACGCTCCTCAAAGTCTATACCCGGAAAGAACTGCGGCAGCATCTGAAGAGCCTTTGCTGTAGCAACCACCTTAACGCCGGGATACTTGCACAGCACCTCCGCTATGAGCGATGCATGGTCGGGTTCGGCGTGGTGTACAACAAGATAATCCGGTTCACGCTCTCCAAGAGCAGCGGTCACATTATTCCACCACTCTGCCGACTTTCTCGAATCGGCAGTATCCATGATTGCAATCTTTTCATCAAATATTATATATGAATTGTAGGACATTCCCTCAGGGACTGCATACTGGCTCTCAAAGAGGTCAATATCAATGTCATCTACCCCTACATACTTAATTGCTGATGTTATTTCCATAGTCTTTAGTCTTTAACCATTTGTCTCAGCAGCCGCGCTGCTGTGTTTATTAGAAGTTAACTGAAGGCACATTCTCAGCGCCATCCTTTGCCTCAAAATACGGGCGCTTCTCAAAGCCGAACACGCCGGCAAGAATGTTGCGCGGGAATGTGCGTATAGACGTATTATACTCCTTTGCTGCATTGTTGAAATTGCGGCGCTCTACACTTATGCGGTTCTCAGTACCCTCAAGCTGAGCCTGCAGTTCCTTAAAGTTCTGATTGGCCTTGAGGTCGGGATAAGCCTCGGAGATTGCAATCAGGCGGCTGAGCGCTGCGCCTACTGCGCCCTGCGCTTCCTGGTACTCCTGCAGTTTTTCAGGCGTCATGTTGTCTGCGTCCACTGTTATCTGTGTGGCGCGGGTGCGTGCCGCCACCACAGCGTCAAAAGTCTCTTTCTCATGAGCCGCGTATCCTTTCACGGTATTCACGAGATTAGGGATAAGGTCGGCACGGCGCTGATACTGATTCTCCACGTTGCTCCATGCTGTACTTACAGCCTCATCGGCCTTAACCAATCCATTGTAGCCTGCAATAGCCCATATTACCACTACTGCCACTACCGCCAAGACAATTATTGTCGCTTTGTTCATTTTCATAATTCCTAATCCTTTTATTTACTTGTTTTTTTATTTAAATTTTATTTTAGAAACGGCTGCCTGCGCCTCCTCCGCCAAAGCTTCCGCCACCGAAACTGCCACCGCTGAAGCCTCCGCCGCCGCGCCCGAAACCGCCGCCTATTATTACACCGCCGCCTGTACCGCTGCCGCCCGAAATGCCCTCGTTGTTCCTTTTCGTAAACGTATGGCCGCACTTGCTGCACTTGTAGGTTGTTTCGCGCACCACAAATGAACTATGGCGCTCCACTATGCGGGAATCCGTTCTCTGTATGCTATGTTTGCCGCATTGGGGACATCGGTTGGCATGCCATATAATTGCAAGCACCAATACCAGGCACAGCACTGCCACTGCACAACAGGCAATAATTGCAACGGTGTCATCCTCTTCATCAATATTCTCCATAGAACCGTCAAGCACACCGCATACCGCACGAACACCCTCAACCATGCCCTTGTCCCAGTCGTCCCTGGAGAAGTGCTGCACCATGTACTTGTCCTGTATGCGCTTGCATTTTGCATCGGGCAGCGTCTCTTCAAGGCCATATCCTGTTATGAACTGCACACAGCGCTCCTCCGTGGAGAGCAATATTACAAGCCCATTGTCACGGCCTTTCTGCCCAACGCCATGCTTTTCTCCAAGGCGAAGGGCGAAATCGAAGCAGTCGCCGCCCTCTATGCCTGAAAGGACTGCCACAATAGTCTGTATGCCGGTTTTCTCCTCAAGGGCAAACAGCATGCTGTCCATTTGGGCAACAGACGAGGAGGAAAGGATTCCATCAGGGTTACTCACATACCGCGTACGGTCTTGCAGATGCACCATTGGCACATCGTCAACCTTATAGATTCTCGCATTGGCCTCAAAGAAAGCACAAGCGGAAAGAAGCAAACACAGCAATGAGAAAAATTTTTGTTTCATCTGCAATTACATTTTATTCAGCGCCTCGCGGAAACCATTGACAATCTTTTCGCTGTCAGTGGAAATACGCTCAATATCAACGCGCTTGAGAAGTTTCTTTAGCGCCTTAACCTTTGCCGAATCGCCCTTTCGTTCGGCCTCGGCAAGCAGAATCTTGAACTTTTCAAACTGCTGGATTCCCTGCACTAAGCGCTCCCAGCGTATTGAACTGATGCTGAATGGGTAAACAACATAGGTATCGCCAGCCGGCCACGCTGTAAAGCGGGAATCCTTTTCAGGGTCTGCGGTCCAGCTGTTGTAAGCCCAGCGCAGATAGCCGTCAAGGTCCTTGGCAAGCGCCTCAAGAGCTATGAACTCGGCATCAGACGGAGCTGTGAATGTAAAGAGGTTTGGATATTCGGCACTGCAGCATGTGTAGTATGTCGACACCTTGCCCGCAGCACGGCGCTTGGCAAGCAGTTCGGGTGTATATGCACCGTAAGCGAATATATCAAGACAGTAGTCATATATATCGGCTTCAATTTCGGGGTGATAGTTTCCCGCCATTGAAATTTTAAGGCCGGGGGCATACTCCTTTATTACCTTTATGGCCGCCTGCATCTGCTGCAAGCTGCGCTCGTCCATTGAAATGAAAGTCTTCCCGAACCATCCTTTCTCCTTCAAATGAGCCGAGAAGGCGCTGAGCATTCCGCCCCAGAACTTGGCATAGGCCTCATCGCCGGGAGCACAGCTGATATATTTGTGCGAATGGGTTGCCTGGTCGTAATAACGGAAAGACAATTTCCAGGGTATCATTGAGAAGCAGGTTATCTCCTTGCTTATGCCGCACTCCATCATGAACTCCACCCAGCGGTCAAAGATTGTAAAGTCGTACATCCAAGTGCCGTCGGCCTTCTTTATCCATGTAACCATGCTGCCGAAGGGGTCGTATGTCTGTCCGTCCCATGGGCGGTCAATAAGAGTTGCTGTAATGGCCTTCTGCCCTGCAGAAGCGAGCTTGAGCATGTATGGGCGCAGCACGTCAAAGTGCTCCTTGCTCCATGGCTCTACATTGTGTACACGCGCAACGGCATAAGGGTTCTGCCAGAAGTCAAGATGGAATTTCCAGTCTGCCGGAGCGGGGAGTGTGCGGTTAATTACCTTCACAGTGTAGCTGTGCTTTGTTGTTTTGCCTTCGCATGCAAGTTCCACATATCCCTTATATGTACCGGGCTTTACATCCTGCGGAACTTGCACTGTCAGCCACAAGCCGCGCATTGAGCCGCCCTCCATGAGAGTAGGGTTAGTGTCAGTAATGCGGTCGGCGACAAGATTTTCGCCGTAGGCATCTACCGCATGCTTGCCGCAACCGGTAAACTTATCGGTTATCACAGGCTGCACAAAGCCTCCTACAATGTTTGTTGCCGGGATTATGCTTTTGCCGTTCTTGAGTTCACTGAAGCGATAGGCTACCGTACAGCCATTCTCCTGTCCGCCGCGACAGGCAACAACCAGCTGAAAGTTTACGCGTTCGCCTTTCCAAGCAACAGCACTGTTCACTGAGGCGCCGTTTGCCGCATCGGCAGAATTCAGCGGGTAACGCGTATCAACATTGCCCCACTTGGCTGAAATCTGGGCCGCCAGAGGCAAAACTGCCACAAGCATCAGCAGTGAAAGGAAATACCTCGTTTTCATAGTTTTAGGGTTTTTAGAAATTTAAAAGGTTTCTTAAAGACCGCTCTTGATTATTTTAATGAATCTTTCGCCCTCGTAAGAGAACAATCCTCTGGTCATTGAGGCATCAAAGTAGAGAAGGCCTGCATCACGCACCTCGCCGCTAACTTTAGTAAAAGTGAATACCGGCATTGGCACAAAGTCGGCAGCGCCCATCCTAACAAGAGGCACAAGCGAATCGGACACGGCAATACTGTATCCGTCATTGAAATGGCGGCATGAAACGCCGGGAAGCTTTATGTCAACTTTCACAGGCATGCCCTCGGCAAACTTCGCGCCATAGATAAACAGGTTTGCAAGCACACCGCCGTCCTCAAGCTCTACCTCGCACAGCACATCGTCCATTGTAAAGGGTTTTTCCTCTCCTGCTGCAAGCACATTCATGCTTCCTGTGAAAAGAGGGACAACAGTTCCATGGAAAGAGACTTCGCCCATTGGCATTGCCGCACTGAACTCCATGGTTTTATCCTTGATTGAGCCGGCAAGGCCTGTCATAGCGTACTGAGGATTGGAAACGCCCGGCTGTGAAGGAGCGCCCGGAGCGGCACTCACGGAAACCTCAGGAATTACAGTTGCCGATGGAGCGAAAACAATATCGGTAGATGTTGCCGAGCAGATGATGCCGGCCATACGCATATCAACAGCGGGCATCTTGTCACTGAACCGCATACCACAAACGGTTATGTCGGCAACCTTTGCGGCATTGTTATACACGACAGTGCAGCGCACAGTATCAGTGATGTCGCCTACAGCAAGCACGCCATAGTAATCGACACTTGTCACATGCTGTTCAGGAGCTGGAGGTGTAATGTTATCGTCATCGTCAGAGCAGGCGGCAAGAAGTGCAAGCGCTGCAAAAAGTGGTAAAAATAATAGTTTCTTCATTGTTTTACGTCATTTATAGATTTACATTTAATGATATTCCAAATTGCAAAGGTTTGCCTTGTGCAAAAAAACTGTTTCCTATTGAACGGAAATAGAATGTGTTATATTGTTCGTCAAGCAGATTCTTTCCCCAAAGAGAAAGACCGAATGAATCTTTTTCCCAATTCAAGGAGGCCGACCATAATCCATAGAAGGCTTGCGAGAGTGTATTCTCCTCATTCCAATATATGCGCCCTACTCCGGTCCAGCCCACATTCAGCTGCATGCGGCGGGCAAATTTAGACGACACCGGAATGTTATAGGATATATTTGCCGAAACGGTTTCACGCGGCGCAAGAGGGAGCATGTTGCCCGAATAGTCAATGCTGCCGCTTTTGTACTCTTTGAACTCCGCGTGCGAATATCCGTACGAAGCATCCAGCGTAAAGCGCGAAACAGTGTACTTTACAGCCGTCTCCGCACCGTAGCTGAATGACTTTCCGGCGTTTGACATCATGCGCCCCGTGCTCATGCCTTTGGGGAACACAGTCAGCTGCTGGTTACGGCAATCAATGTAGAACAGCGCTGCCGAAATCTCAAGCGAGCCGTCATTGAGCGGTAAAAGACGCGTGCCGAATTCAAAAGTCCAGTTCGTTTCGGGCTTGTAGACCGTAGATGAGGCGTCAGCCTCATTATTCGCCCCTATGAGGGCATACGTCATTTTGTTCTGCAGAATATCCGAAAAGAGCTGGGTATTGAAACCTCCGGCCTTGAATCCCTTGCGTGCCGAAGCGTATACAGAGCCCCACGCCTTGCTGTATGAGACAGAAAAACTTGGCAGCAGCTCAAGGGCATCAGCGCTGTTTTTGCCGGCAAAGTTCACAGGCAATGCGCTGTATGCCTCATTATTGCCGGTTCTGTAATGCACCAAAGCGCGGGAATCATACTCCATGCGCGATTTTTCGTAATCAAGACGCAGGCCGGCAGAGAACTTGACTCCGGCAACCTCATAGTTCGCCTGAAAGTAAGCGGCTGCACCGTATGTAGGTATTGCAAAATCGTCATGAATCACAAAATTATCATCACGGAAAGAGAGTTCCTTTCCAATGAGGCTGAACCAGTTCTCATTTGCATTCTTTAGAATCAGATTATCTATGCCGTACTGCTTAAACCTTACAGGCGCCTGCATGTCAACATGCTTGAAGAAGGCGAATGCGCCGCCCAGCCAGCTGAATGCGCCTCCGCCTTCGGAACGCATCACAAATTCCTGAGTAAAGGCATTCTCCTGCTGGTACTGTCCCATTGAGAAATAATCAAGCGGCAGGAAGTCATTGTCAATGCGCATGCGGTCGGAAAGATACTGGTAACCGGTTGTTGAGGAGATTGTCGCCCAATCAAGGTAACGCTTCACAACGAATCCGTCGGAAATGCTGAAGCGGCGGTACGAGCATGCATCGTTATATGACACCGGCAAAAGAGTATCACCCTTCTGTTGCCTGTATGCCCAGCCGCCCTCATCGGTATATCCCACAGAGAATGTGTTGTCAATGCTCCACCCCGCAGAGGCGCGCCACTGGAAACGGAGACGCATGGCAAGATTGTCGCCACCGTCACAATTCTCCCCACGCTCAAGGTTCTTGAAAAAGCCGTCGCTATGACTATAGTAGAGATTCGCCGACCAGCCAAAATTCCCGCCGGCCTTTGCATAATGCGACGCCTTTATGCGCAAATTGCCAGCGTTGCCATACTCAAGCATCAACCGCTTGCCCTGAAATGTGAAAGGGGATATTGTATACACGTTTATTGCGCCTCCCGATGTGTTGCGGCCGTAAAGCGCACCTTGCGCTCCGCGGATAACCTGAACGCGCTCAATGTCAAAGAGGTCAAAGTCGTAACTGTTCTTGTTCATAACAGGCATCTCATCAATGCTGAGGCCCACTACCGGCTGGTCAATGCGAGAGCCGAATCCGCGAACATAGATTGAGGATGTCATGCGCGAGCCATAATCGGGCTGATAGAAATTGGGAACAAGCGCAGAGAGTTCCTTCAGGCTGCCGGTGTGGCGCATTTCAAGGTCATTGCGCCCAAAATCGGTAACAGAGCATTCGGCCCTGCTGCGGCCGGACGCCTTCATTGACTCAACGACTTTAAACTCAGGAAGCGCCACGGAGTCAATGTCAGCAGCGCAAACAGAAGCAAAAAGCGTTATTATGGCAAATATCGTGTTCAAACCTTACTCTGTCAATAGAGTGCAAAGATACAAATTCAGTGCCTTTTTTACAAGAAAAAAGGCAACCGAAAAGAGTTGCCTTAACAAAAAACAAGAGGCTGACTAAAAAACTTTTTAGCAGCCTCCTTTTTGCGGAGACCTGCATGAAAAACTCAATGCCCCATCCTATTCCCATGGTTCACGCTTATTATCCCCTATCAGTTCATGTATCAACGGAATAAGCACCTTTGTTACCACTGTGTCATTCAAGCGGTGCTCCCCATTGAACCAGCGGCAGCGTTCCTCGCCATAAAGACTTGCCATAAGCGGATAGAAATGCACAATGGGGTCTTTGTCTCCGAAGAGACCCACAACAAGCTTCTTCTCGCTTTCATCTATTCCGTCAAACTGATGCTTTTCCATCTCCTTGAAACGCTCCACCACGGCTTTGTCAATGCGGAATTCCGTAGCGCCATCCTTTCTCTTGGACATATATTTGTTACGTCCCATCTTGCCGAACAGCAACGAGCGCGACATCTCAAAAGAGGGATTCACAACTATGCGCGGCACACCCCACAGCTGTTGAGTGTACATGCCTCCCATTGAGGTTCCCACAACAATATCAGGATTCTCCTCTGCAACAAGAGTGCGCAGCAGTTCAAGCGCCTCAAAAGGGTCGACCGGCAAGTCAGGGGCTACAACTTTCCATGCAGGAAGACTGCGGCGCAAGTTCATTACCGTACCCGAATTGCCCGATGAGGCAAATCCATGCACATACATGATTTTGTATTTCTGTTCCATGATTTTCAGAAATTATCTGTTAAATGATTTTATATATTAGACGGCCGCCCTTTCGCCGTAGCAATATAGATTCAAGCGGTTTCTTATTCAAAATAAAATGACAATATAATCATCTTGCTCACCACTTTGTCTACCGACTGCGTGAATTTAAGATAATTGGCATCAAGCAGGTCCTTTCTCTCTTTTTGAAGCACATCGAGCAGGCTGAAGGCGAATTTCACTTCGGGAATAAGCTTGAAGAACGGAAGATAAAAATCGCATCCTGCGCCCACCTCTACCATAAAGTCAAACCTCTTAAGCAGCAGCTGTTTTTGCTTTTTCACGGTAAGATTGACCATGGGACTAACCCCTGCGGTGACATACGGCCTGTAATTATTGAAACGCTCAGCAGCAAACTTCACATGGACTGGCAATGAAATATATGTGGTTTTTACAAGCTGGCGCGACTGTTCGCCACTATTCTGCTCGCGGAATACAATGCTGTTCTGCCCGAAGTGCATTGTAGGAATAAGGCGCAGCGAAAGATAGGTGTTAAGACGGAGGTCGGCAAGCACTCCCACGCTGAAACCGGGATTATAGTTGGGTATATCGGCAAACCACGACTCGCCATTCTCTGTCACGAAACCGTTATTGGCAAACTCCATGTCCTGCATGTGCACTCCCACAAAGAAACCGTAATGCAGACGGCGGTAATCAATATAAGGCTTGTTCTGCAATTTACGCTCCTGTGCCACAATAGCAATGGGCAAAGAGAACGCCATAAGCAATATGTAGGCTATTTTCCTTCTCATTCTCGTAATATAACGCAACATTGGGGCACATATTGCCACAAGGCAGAAAAAAATGATGCAAAGGCAACGCTGCAGCAATAAATGTAAAATAATGTTAAAAACACAAAAATCTCGTCCGCTTATATACAAAAAGCACTATCTTCGCCAGCGGATAATACAACTTTAAATTTTACGACTATGGCTTACGTAATTTCAGACGACTGCGTTGCTTGCGGTACATGTATTGACGAGTGCCCACAGGGTGCAATTTCAGAGGGCGAGAAGTATTCAATTGACCCGGAACTTTGCATTGATTGCGGTACTTGCGCAAGTGTTTGTCCTTCAGAGGCTATCCACGAGGGATAATTTACTGCAAGGTATTTTAAAAGAGGACGACTCAGGTCGTCCTCTTGTTATATAAGATGAACAGAAAGTGCAGTTTAAGGCAATAACAACGGAAGAATACACTTTTCTGCGCCATCTTCTTTTTTGGCATTGCTGCCGGCCGTCATACAATCCACGCTACTTCACCAGCCCCTGCTTCAGCAGTTCATCGGCAACTGTAAGCAGTTCTTTGTACCATTCCTCGCCAAAGCGCTCAATAAGAGGCTCTTTCAAAAACTCATAAGCGCGCATTCCCTTGCGGCGTCCCTTTATGAAGGCACTTGAGCATACATCCCACTTATGCAGATTGACAGCCGTCAGTTCGCCTGTCTTCTTAAGGCGCACCGGATAAAGATAGCAGGAGATGGGCTTGCGCCAAGCCGTACGCCCTTCTCGGAAGGCTTTCTCTATAAGGCATATACAACCGCCATTCCCGTCACGCGATGCAAATACGCAATCTTTTCCATTTACAATTGAAGTCACAAGGTCGCCATCGCGGTCATTATAAACAACGCCCTGCTCGCGAACTACCGCGCGGGCTTCGGGCGACATTTCATCCTCTATAACTTCAAGCGCCTCCTCAAGCCTCTCCACTTCGTCCATAAGCACCGGCGCACCGGCATCACCTTCTACACAGCAAATTCCCTTGCAGTGCGAGAAGCTACAGCAGAAATATTCCTGAAAGAGGTCAAACGACACTATTGTCTCACCTATCTGTACCATAAAAGCGGATTGAATTTCCAAAAAAAAGAAACACAAGGGTGCGTCAAAATATTTTGACCCACCCTTTGAAACTCTGTATACGACAAACCGTTTAAATCAAAGACTTTCCTGTCATCTCCGCAGGAGCTTCAAGCCCCATGATAGAGAGGATTGTAGGAGCAACATCAGCAAGAATACCGTCTTCAATTACTGCATTCTCCTTATTGGTTACATAAACACATGGAACAGGGTTCAATGAGTGTGCAGTATTGGGAGAGCCGTCGGCATTCACCGCATTGTCGGCATTTCCGTGGTCGGCAATGATTATTGTCTCATAGCCATGCTCACGGGCAGCCTCAACTACATCCTTCAAGCATGCGTCAACAGCAAGAACAGCCTTCTCTATTGCGCTGTAAACACCGGTGTGGCCTACCATGTCGCCATTAGCGAAATTCACAACAATGAACTCAAACTTCTCGCTGTTGATTTCAGCCACAAGCTTGTCCTTTACCTCAAATGCGCTCATTTCGGGCTGGAGGTCATAAGTTGCCACCTTTGGAGAAGGAACGAGTATTCGCTCCTCGCCCTCATAAGGAGCCTCGCGGCCGCCATTGAAGAAGAAGGTTACATGAGCATACTTCTCTGTCTCGGCAATATGCAGCTGCTTCATGCCCTGCTTTGCGATGAACTCTCCAAGAGTATTCTCAACATTCTCCTTGTCGAAAAGAATGTGAACGCCGGTGAATTTGGCATCGTACGGTGTCATGCAATAGTACTGCAGCCCGGGAATTGTGTGCATGCCTTCGGCCGGCATATCCTCCTGGGTGAGCACAATTGTGAGTTCCTTTGCACGGTCATTGCGATAGTTGAAGAAAATAACAGCATCGCCATCACTGATACGCGCATCAAAATTTTCATTCACAATAGGCTTGATGAACTCGTCAGTTACACCTTCCTCGTAGGACTCCTTAACTGCAGCAACCATATCTGCAGCCTTCTTGCCCTCTCCGTTCACAATGAGGTCGTACGCAATCTTCACACGCTCCCAGCGCTTGTCACGGTCCATAGCGTAGTATCGGCCTATAATTGTAGCAAGCTTGAGGTTCTTTGCTGTAAGCTGCTCAATGAATCCCGCACCGCTCTTGGGGTCAGTGTCACGGCCATCCATAAAACAGTGTACATAAGCATTCTCGACACCCTGCTCCACAGCAAACGAGTACATTGCCTCAAGATGCTCCAAAGAGCTGTGCACTCCGCCGTCAGAGGCCAAGCCCATGAAGTGAAGTTTCTTTCCATTTTTCTTTGCATATTCAACAGCATCCACCAGCTGGGGATTTTTTGCAATAGAACCGTCAGCAATTGCACGGTTGATTTTGAGAAGGTCCTGGTACACGACACGGCCGCCGCCGATATTCAAGTGGCCCACCTCGCTGTTACCCATCTGGCCTGCAGGAAGACCAACATTCTCACCGCTTGCCTGAAGCTGCGAGTTAGGGTATACCGATACCAAATGATCCCAATATGGTGTAGGAGTATTGAAAATAACATCACCTTTGCCGTGATTGCCAACACCCCAACCGTCAAGAATTACCAATAATGCTTTATTTGCCATAATATGTAAAATTTAAATTTTTCTAAACTACTTGCTATAAGCGCCATTCCATAGCGGCGCATTTCTTTGCAAAGATACTATTTTTTCTTCAGTCATCAGGCATTAACCTGAAAGAATTTGTCTTAAAAATACACAAGCACTGCTGCAATATTGTTTAAAGTTAATTAAATTATTTGAATGCACGCGTAAAAAGAAGGCAAACAAGAAGGTAAAGAGACAAAAAAGCAGTATCTTCGCTGCAATAAAGGAAAAACAGAAAAGAGAAATGCAACATCCGCTTAGCTTATTTGCCCACTGCCCCAAGTGCGGAGCAAGCAACTTCACCGAAAACGATTTTAAGTCAAAGCGTTGCTGCAGCTGCGGTTTTGTATACTACTTCAATCCGGCAGCTGCAACAGTGGCGGTAATAACCAACAGCAAGGGAGAACTGCTTGTTGCAACACGCTCAAAAGAGCCGGCAAAGGGAACACTTGACCTACCCGGGGGCTTTTGCGACTGCAATGAGAGTGCCGAGGAGGGAGTTATGCGCGAAGTAATGGAGGAAACCGGGCTAAAGGCAGTCAAGACAACATATCTGTTCAGCATCCCTAACATCTACCGCTACTCAGGCATGGATATACACACGGTGGACATGTTTTTCAGATGCGAGGTTGACGAAAGCGCTCCTCTTCAGGCCAATGATGACGTGCAGGAGCTGCAATGGACAGAAATAGGGAGTATTGACAGCAGCAAGTTCGGATTAGATTCAATACGCAAAGGCATTGAACGCATAGTCAAAGAGGGCCTGATTTAAAAAAAATTACACAGAAAAATCAAAACAAAACATTATACGCATGAAAAGACATCTTATTCTACTTTTATCCGCCTCCTTAGGCCTTGCTGCCGCTGCGCAGACTGCCGGAGAGCCCGGATACGAAAAGAAAGTCATCAATGAGTGCCAGCGGCTATATTCCGATGGAGAATATTCCGCTGCACTGACACTGATTGAAAAGGTTAACGAAGAGAATCTATGCCAAGAGGAAAGAAGAGAGTTCGACCTTCTCAAGGCATTGGCAACTTTTGAAAATGACCACCGAGAAGGCAGGGCTCTTATGCTTCAATACCTTGACAAGTACAGGAACACGTCCAAAAGCATGCTCCTGAATTGCCATATTGCAGAATCGTACTACCTCGACAGAAGGTACGATTATGCAGAGGAATGGTTTGACAAAAGCGATATTAAGCGCCTTGACGGCAATCAGAAAGAGCGGGCAACGCTCTACCGCGCATTGACGATTCTTGAAACAGGGCACGAAGAGGAGGCAATAGGCATCCTTCAGGAGCTTAAGGCAAAGGATGGCAGCTACGCAACGGATGCCACATTCTACCTTGCCGTGACAGACTACGACAATGGCGAGCTTGATGATGCAAGAGCAGGATTCAAAAGCATACAGAACCAGAAGAAATACTTCCTTGACATTCCATACTATCTTGCAGCCATTGAACTCAAGAAAGGCAATACCGGCAACGCAAGGACAATCGCCACAAGATTCATAGGCGACCACAAAGAAAAGCCGCAAGGCATAAAAATGAAGCAGATACTCGGCTCAGCCGAATTTCTGGACGGCAATTACGAGAATGCCATAAGCAATCTTGAGGAGTATTTGGAAAACAGCAGCGCACCACAGCGCATAGCATATTACCAAATGGGATTAAGCCTGTTTGAAATGGGCGACTTTGACGGCGCAAAGAAGTATCTCGCCAACAGCCTGCAAAAAGAGAGCAATGACGAACTGGCGCAAAATGCCCTCCTGCACAAAGGCATTGCCGAACTGGCGCTTGATGAGCCCGAAAGCGCATTGCTTGATTTTGAAAGGGCTGTAAACATGCCGTTTGACGGAAAAGTGCGCGAAGACGCCATGTATAACTATGCCATGTGCCTGCACAAAGGACAGCATTCGGCATTCGGCAAGAATGTAAAGGCTTTTGAGACATTCCTCAACGAATATCCCGAATCGGAGCACGCCGAAACTGTAGGCGAGCACCTTGCCGCCGTATACATGAACACCCGCGACTATGCAACGGCACTCAATTCAATAGAAAAAATCAAAGAGCCCTCAGCCGACATTCTCCGCGCAAAGCAGAAGGTGCTCTACCGCATGGGAGTTCAGGAATTCATAAATAACGACATGCAGCAGGCAGTCAAATACATGGACAGGTCTCTTGAACTTAAAAAGTACAGCAAGGAGACAGAAGCCGACGCACATTACTGGAAAGGCGAGGCACTCTATAATTTAGGAGACTACACCAAGGCCGAGAATGCATTCCGCAGCAGTTTTGCAATTGGAGGAGAGAAGCATAACAGAGCAATTTACGGAACAGGCTACGCTCTTTTCCAGAAAGGAAAATATGACGATGCAAGAAAAGAGTTCCTAAAATTTGCAAGCCGTGCGAACAGGGAGGATAAAGATATTCTTGCCGACACCTACAACCGCATCGGCGACACCTACTTCTACCAAAGGAACTACAACAAGGCCGACTCGCTCTATCGCAAGGCCGCCTCTACAAGCAGCAGCGAAGCCGACTATCCGCTCTTCAGAGCCGCAATCGCCCAAGGCCTGACAAATGACAACAGCAAAAAGGCTGCCACCCTCAAGCGACTGGTCGAGAACAACAAGAACAGCAGCTATATTGAAGAGGCCTATTATGAAATGGGACGCGCATATATTGAGCTGAGAAAAGACAAGGAGGCAATCAAGGCCTTTGAGAAGCTAATCCAGCTGAAGCCTTCCGGAGCATGGGCCCTCCGCGCAAGAGCCGAAAAGGCAATGATATACAACAACATGAACGACAAGGAGAAGGCAATAAAGGCATACAAGGAAATTATTGAGCTTTACCCGCATAGCGAGGAGGCCAAAATTGCAGCACAGGACCTCAAGAACATCTATGTTGAAATGGGCAGAGTGCAGGAATATGCAAAATATGCCGAGAAGACTGCCGGAATGCAGAAAGTTGAAAGCAGCGAAATTGACACCCTCACTTACATGGCCGCAGAAAGGACATACAGCAAGAACAGATTAAAGGAGGCTGAATCAAAATTTGAGGAGTACCTGAGCGGATTCCCCAACGGAGCATTCAGAGTAAACAGCCACTACTATCTTGGAGTAATCGGCTCTGCCAACAACAAGAACAAGAGTGCAGTGATGCATTTTGAGGAGGTTATTGCAGTCCCCGGCAACAAGTTCAGGGAAGAGGCATTGAACTCCGTTGGCAAGATATACGTTTCCGGGAAGCAGCACGGCAAAGTCATTGAAACATACAAGGAGCTTGCCAATATTTCGGGCAGCAAGGAGCGCATACACCTCGCAAACCTGAACATCATGCGCTCGTCATTTGCCACAGGCAAATACAGCGATGCTATAGCATACGCCGGCAAGATTCTCGCTAACAAATCGGCAGAGCAGGCTGAGAAGCGCGAAGCGAGATTCACAAGGGCAAAGTCCTATTTAGAGATGAACGAAGAGGCCAAGGCAGTCAATGACCTTAAGGAACTCGCCAAGGACACCCGCACCAAAGAGGGCGCAGAGAGCAAATACCTCTATGCCGAAATACTCTTTGACCAGGACAAATACACTGAATGCGAAAAGGAGATTTTCAATTACATTGAAGAAAGCACGCCACACATCTATTGGCTGGCACGCAGTTTCATACTCCTGGCCGACCTCTACATTGAACAGGAAAAGCCCGACGACGCCAAGCAATACCTCATTTCTCTCCAAAACAGCTATCAGGAGAATGACGACATTGCCGGAATGATTGAAGAGCGCATGAAAGAGTGCGACGAAATGATTAACAAGAGTGAATCAAAAGGCGAATAACTTGCAAACAGACTCGATTATGAAAAAAGTATATATACTGACAGCGCTGCTCGCCCTGCTTTCAGGAGCAGCGTCAGCACAAAAAGGAAAACTGAAGGCTGTTGTAAACATTGAAAATGAATATAACCCCAATGTGACACCTGTAAACAAGAAGAGCTTTACCCCAAGCATCGACAGCAGCCAGGAAACCACACAGCATGAGATTATATTTTCGGAGAGGCCAACACCTTTTGAAAGTTTCGTAAGCAACAGGGACACAAAAACCATAGCGCCCAAACAGGACTGGTGCTACAATGGATATGCACGCTTGGGTTACAGTACTGCAAACGGAATTGACGCTGCAGCCGCATACAGATTCAAGCTGACTGACAGAGACAACATAAAGGCATTTGCGGCCCTGAATGGATTCAAAGGCGACCTTGACGGCAAGTACTATGACTGGAATTCAAGAATGTACAATTCACTGGTTGACCTCGGCTACACCCACATGTTCAGCAAATTGAAACTTGACGTAGCGGGAGACTTCAGCAACAGGGTTTTCAACTACCAGAGCGCAACCAACAACAACACAGCCACAGACAAGCAGAACAGCAGCAACTTTGGATTTGGCGTAAAAGGCACATCTGTCCTGAGCGGCTCATTCAGCTACAAGTTCCACGCCGGATACACGCTCAGCAGCCGCAAGTACTCCACCGACAGCAAGACCGGCATTGCAGAGAACTGCTTGAATGCAGGAGGAGAGGCGGCATTCCAGTTAGGAATCGAAGAACTGAGCAATCTTGGCTTGGCAGTCAATGTTGATATGTTCATGTACAACAAAGCCCTTAAAAGCCCATTGAACGGCTACACAGACTATGTATCGGCCGACATAGACCCATACCTTAACTTCAACTTCAACGGATGGGGGCTGCGCGTTGGAACAAAAATGAACTTCATTACCGCTAACGGCCCGGCATTTGCAATTGCACCTGACGTTAAGGTTGGAAAGGAATTTTCGGAAAGGGTGCACTTTTATGCACTGCTCACGGGAGGACGCACAAACAACACAATGCGTCTTGTTGAAAGCATTTCGCCCTACTGGGGATTTGACAAGAATGCAGCACGCCAGCTTGAGCCTACATACAGAATTGTTGATGCAAACATCGGCACGTCGGTTACATTTGAACCGGTATTTCTTGAGTTTGCAGCAGGATATGCCTACACCAAGAACGACCTTCTGCAATGTGAAGAGATTTCTGCAAATTCCAACATGTATATAAACCTTGCACAGGCAAACACAAACAATGCATACATTTTTGCCCGTGCCGGCTACGACCTTGGCGGATGGCTTGACATTTCAGCCAATGCCCGATACGACTACTGGGGATGCGACAACAAGAACCTCCTCATGATGAAGCCCGAAATAAGCTGCAGCCTGAATGCCGAAGCAAGGGTGCTCAAGACGCTCACTTTCAGACTCGACTATAACTTCGCACAATTCACAAAGGGCGAAGAAAACAAAAGACACAAGGCCAAGAACGAGCTGAATTTAAGGGCAAGCTACCAGATTCTCCCCTGGTTAGGCGCATTCGCCGAAGGCAAGAACCTTCTCGGCAGCAAATACTGCGAATATGAAGGGTATGTTACGCGGGGTGCAAGGGCAATGCTGGGAGTAACTGCAAACTTCTAAGCAATCATTTCCGGACTCATATTCCACAAGAAAAAAAGGAACTTTCAATATTCTGACAAGAAAAATTTTCTCCTATTTAAAATAATATATTATTTTAGGGAGAATATTGAAAATTCCTTTTTGTTTTTTTTCGTTTTTTTGCCTCCGATATACAAGAATCTTTTCTACTTTTGCGCCAAAATTCATAGGTGCACCGGCATCGGCCAGCAATCAGGAAGAAGAAAAAAAACATCATATATGTACAAGAATTTAGTTATAGTTGAGTCACCGGCCAAAGCAAAGACAATTGAAAAGTTTCTTGGCAAGGATTATAAGGTAATGTCGAGTTACGGACATATATGCGACCTTAAGAAAAAAGAATTCAGTATAAACACAGAGACCTTTGAACCGGAATACGAGATTCCGGCCGAGAAGGAAAAACTTGTAAACACCCTGAAAAGTGAAGTAAAGAAGGCCGGTACAGTGTGGCTTGCATCCGATGAGGACCGCGAGGGAGAAGCCATCAGCTGGCATCTTTACACAGTGCTTGGACTAAAGCCTGAGAACACCAAACGAATTGTATTCCACGAAATTACCAAGAATGCCATTCTCAATGCCATTGAAACGCCGCGCAAGATTGACACAAATCTTGTATATGCCCAGCAGGCACGACGCGTGCTCGACCGCATTGTGGGATTCAAGCTCTCCCCGGTACTTTGGCGCAAGGTAAAGCCGGCGCTTTCGGCAGGACGTGTACAGAGCGTGACAGTGCGTCTCATTGTAGAGCGCGAACGCGAGATTAACAAGTTTGTGAGCGAGAGCGGCTTCCGCGTGACTGCACAGTTCATTCTGCCCACAGCAGAAGGCGACAACAACATCTTGAATACAGAGCTTTCAAGAAGATTCAAGACAAGAGAGGAGGCTGAGGCATTCCTTGAATCGTGCAAAGGCGCTGAATTTGCCATTGATGACGTAAGCACAAAGCCCTTGAAGAAGAGCCCTGCTGCACCGTTTACCACATCGACCCTGCAGCAGGAAGCCGCACGCAAATTGGGATTTACAGTGTCGCAGACCATGATGGTTGCACAAAGGCTTTACGAATCGGGACATATCACATACATGCGTACCGACTCTGTCAACCTATCTTCATTGTGCATTGGTTCATGCAAGAGTGTAGTTACCGAAATGTACGGTGCAAATTATCTGAAAAGCCGCAATTACTCCACAATCTCAAAGGGCGCACAGGAGGCGCACGAGGCAATACGCCCAACATATATGTCAAACGTCACCATTGAGGGCACAGTTCCTGAAAAGAGACTCTACGAGCTCATTTGGAAGCGCACCATAGCATCACAAATGGCCGACGCGCAGGTTGAAAAGACCACTGTAAGCATCGCCATCAGCGGGCACGCAGAGACCTTCATTGCAACAGGCGAGGTTACTGTGTTTGAAGGTTTCCTCCAGGTTTACCGTGAAAGCACAGACGACGAGACAATGGCAGAAGCAGCGACTATCCCTGTCGTACACAAAGGCGACATTCTCAAGGAGAAGGAGATTGTAGCTACAGAGCGCTTTACCCAGCATCCCCCGCGCTACACAGAGGCAAGCCTTGTAAGGAAACTTGAGGAGCTTGGCATAGGCCGTCCGTCAACATATGCCCCCACAATCAGCACAATCCAGCAGCGCGGCTATGTGGAAAAGGGCAACAAGAGCGGCACATCGCGCAAGTATAGCATCATCACTCTGAAGAACGGCAAGATAACAGCAAAAGAGGGCAAGGAAAGCGTTGGAGCAGAAAAGGCAAAGCTCATGCCCACAGACATAGGAATTGTTGTCAATGATTTCCTGCTTGACAGCTTCCCCGAAATCATGGACTATAATTTCACCGCCAACGTGGAGAAGGAATTTGACGAGATTGCCGATGGCAAAAGGCATTGGGCGGAGCATATCTCGGAATTCTACAAAGATTTTGACCCCAAAATCGAGGGTATCATACAAACGAAGAACGAGCATAAAGTAGGAGAGAGAATACTTGGCAGCGACCCCAAGAGCGGCAAGCCGGTGTCGGTAAAGATTGGGCGCTTTGGCCCTATTGTACAGATTGGTTCTGCAAGCGACGAAGAGAAACCGCGCTTTGCACAGATGAAGCCCGGACAGACACTTGAAACCATCACCCTTGAGGAGGCGCTCAGCCTTTTCAGCCTTCCACGTACGCTCGGCGAACTTGAAGGCGCAGCAGTGACCATTGGTGCAGGACGTTTCGGCCCTTACATAAAGCACGGCAATGCCTATGTGACACTGCCAAAAACATTTGACCCCCTTACAGTAACATTTGAAGAGGCAGCGCAGCTTATTGAAGACAAGAAGAGAGCTGAAGCCGAACGCATTATAAAGAAATTTGAAGAAGATGCCGAAATGCAGGTGCTCAACGGCCGCTTTGGCCCTTACATTGCATACAAGGGCAGCAACTACAAACTGCCCAAGAATGCAGTTCCCGCAGAGCTCACTCACGAAGAGTGCCTTGAAATCATAAGCAAGCAGCAGGAGGGCGGAAAGAGTGCTTCAAAGAGAAAATATACAAAAAAGAAGCAAGGACAATGAGACGCATCTTCCTCATAGGATACATGGGCGCAGGCAAGACAACACTCGGCCGTGCGCTTGCCGAAGAGACCGGATTGCAGTTCATAGACCTTGACTGCTACATTGAAAAAAGATATTGCAAGACCATATCGCAGATATTCGCAGAGAAAGGCGAAGAGGAGTTCCGCAACATTGAAAAACGCATGCTGCACGAAACCGGGGAGTTTGAGAATGTTATAATATCCACCGGCGGAGGAACACCCTGCTTCTTTGACAATATCCAGTACATGAACACTCAGGGAACAACTGTATTTCTTGATGTTCCATTGGAAAGGCTCTTCATAAGACTGAGCATAGCCCGCAGCAAACGGCCGCTCATAAAGGAAAAAAGCGACGATGAACTGCGCGCGTTTATTGCAGAGCAGCTTGAGAAGAGAGCACCATATTACAAAAAGGCCTTGCACACATTCAGGGCCGACAAACTTGAAGACAAGCCACAAATAGAACTGTCGGTCAAAGAATTCCGCCGCCAGTTCGGGATTTAGAAGATACACTCAAACACCACTACAATGAGAAAATGGCGCATTGAAGATTCAGAGGAACTGTACAACATCACCGGATGGGGTGCATCCTATTTCAGTATCAACGAAAAGGGAAATGTTGCAGTAACGCCAAAAAAGGACGGCGTGCAGATTGACCTTAAGGAACTTATTGACGAACTGTCGCTGCGCGACGTAGCCGCACCAGTGCTGCTGCGCTTCCCCGACATTCTCGACAATAGAATTGAGAAGATTGCTGGCTGCTTCAAGATT
Source organism: Bacteroidaceae bacterium (assembly GCA_017516885.1). Lineage (GTDB taxonomy): Bacteria > Bacteroidota > Bacteroidia > Bacteroidales > Bacteroidaceae > HGM04593. Next base: position 25,135 of record JAFXAR010000047.1, on the reverse strand, counting down.
GCAGCCGAAGAGTACAGCTACAAGGGCGAGAGTTTCATAGTATACCCTATCAAGGTAAACCAGATGCGTCCCGTCGTGGAAGAGATTACAAGCCACGGCAAAAGGTACAACATTGGACTTGAAGCCGGCTCAAAGCCCGAACTTCATGCTGTAATAGCGATGAACACTGACAGCGACTCGCTCATTATATGCAACGGTTACAAGGACGACAGCTATATTGAACTGGCACTGCTTGCCCAGAAGATGGGACGCCGCATATTCCTTGTTGTGGAGAAGCTGAACGAGCTAAAAAGAATAGCAAAGATAGGCAAGCGCATGGGAGTGCGTCCAAACATCGGAATACGCATTAAGCTGGCCTCGGAAGGCAGCGGAAAGTGGGAAGAGAGCGGCGGCGATGCAAGCAAGTTCGGCCTCACATCAAGCGAGCTGCTTGAAGCGCTTGAGATACTGGAGAAATATGATATAAAGGATTGCCTTAAGCTCATACACTTCCATATCGGCAGCCAGGTCACACGCATACGCCACATAAAGACCGCCCTGCGCGAAGCATCGCAGTTCTATGTGCAGCTGCACAAGCTCGGATACAACATTGAGTTTACCGACATTGGCGGCGGATTAGGCGTTGACTACGACGGCACACGCTCATCAAGCAGCGAGAGCAGTGTAAACTATTCAATTCAAGAGTATGTAAACGATGCCATATACACAATGGTTGACGCTGCCGACAAGAACGGCATACCGCACCCCAACATTATAACAGAGAGCGGCCGCTCGGTATCGGCACACCACGCAATTCTTGTGTTCGAGGTTCTTGAAACCGCAGCCCTCCCCCAAATGGACGAGGACTGGGAGGTTGCCGCAAATGACCACGAACTCGCAAAGGAACTCTACAAAATATGGTGCGAACTTGACCAGCGCACTATGCTTGAGGCGCTTCACGATGCACAGCAGATACGCGAGGAGGCTTTGGAATTGTTCAGTCACGGAATCGTAGACCTAAAGACAAGAGCGCAGATTGAGAGCATGTTCTGGAGTGTAATCAGAGAGATTCTTTCCATTGCAAAGAACATGAAGCATGTACCCGATGACTTCCGCAAATTGCCCAAGCTGCTTGCAGACAAGTACTTCTGCAACTTCTCGCTCTTCCAGAGCCTGCCCGACAGCTGGGGAATAGACCAGTTCTTCCCCATAATGCCTATACACAGGCTTGACGAGCGCCCCGACCGCAACTGCACAATCCAGGACATGACCTGTGACAGCGATGGCAAGATTACAGACTTCATACACTATAACAGCAAGGCCGATTCGCTAAAAGTACACAAGATGAAGTCAAACGAGCCCTACTATTTAGGGGTTTTCCTCGTTGGCGCATACCAGGAGATTCTTGGCGACATGCATAACCTTTTCGGCGATACCAATGCTGTACACATAAGCGTTGACAACGACGGCTACCACATTGATAAAATCATTGACGGCGAGACCATTGCCGACGTGCTTGACTATGTTCAGTACGATGCCCGAAAGCTTGTGCGCACACTTGAGCGGTGGGTAACGAGCGCAGTGAAAGAGGGCAAAATTTCCCTTGAAGAGGGCAAAGAGTTCCTCTCCAACTACCGTTCCGGCCTTTACGGATATACATACCTTGACTATTGATGAAGGAAAAAATAACAGTTATAAAAGTAGGAGGGAAGATTGTTGAGGAGAGCGAAAGCCTCAGCAATCTTCTCAACTGTTTCACAGAAACAGCCGGCAGCAAAGTGCTTGTGCACGGCGGAGGCCGCTCTGCTACACGCATGGCCGAAAGACTGGGCATTGAGAGCCGCATGGTAAACGGCCGCCGGGTAACAGACAGCGAGACATTGCAAATAGTGACAATGGTATATGGCGGGCTGGTGAACAAAAATATCGTAGCACAGCTGCAGGCACGCGGCATAAATGCCTTAGGCCTCACAGGCGCCGACTGCAATATCATAAAGGCGCACAAGCGCCCCAAAGGAGAAATTGACTACGGTTTTGCCGGGGACGTTGACAGCGCCGACGGCCAAATGCTCTCAAACATCATAAAAATGGGAATAGTTCCGGTCATAGCTCCGCTTACCCATGACGGCAAAGGCAATATGCTAAACACTAATGCCGATACCATTGCGGCCGAAACAGCAAAGGCGCTCGCAAAGCACTACGATGTCACGCTCATATACTGCTTTGAGCATCCCGGCGTTATGCGCAACCCCGATGACCCGGAAAGCCTGATAGATACAATAACTCACGAGAGCTACCGCAGGCTGCTGGACGATGGAACTGTCAGCGGCGGCATGATTCCAAAGATTGACAACGCCTTCAGCGCCATTGACAATGGGGTAAGGGAGGTGATAATTACACGCGCCGATGCCATCGACGGCATTCATGGCACTCACATAACAGCATAGAATGCCAGCTACGAAGCAAACCTTTCAACACCCCCTGTTTGGCCCAATCATTGTGACCCGCAACCCAAGGGCACGCAGGATAATCATGCGCGCCCGCCCAGATGCCATATACATAACTCTACCCACTGCCGCAAGAGAAAGTGATATTGAACGGGCGCTTGAGCAACATGGCGGCAAGCTTAAGGAACTGCGGCAGAATATCAGGCCTGCCTTCATTGACAAGAACTTCACTATTGAAACCCGGCACTTCAAGCTTTGCATAAAGGAAGACAGCCCTGATGGAATTAGAATTACAGGAAAAGAGGGCGCTTATACAATACATTGCACACGAGACTTTGACTATTCAGGCGAAGGACAGCCTATTTTAGAGAACGCGGCAAAAATGGCACTCAGGCACTGTGCATCACTATTGCTCCCGAAACGGCTTAAGGAACTTGCCGGAACACATGGCTTCACATTCAGCTGCTGCTCCGTACGCGATTCGCATTCACGCTGGGGAAGCTGCAGTTCAAGAGGGAGCATAAACCTCAGCATCTATCTTTTGCTGCTGCCCGAGGAACTGATTGACTATGTACTTCTCCATGAATTGTGCCACACCGTGGAGATGAGCCACAGCGAAAGGTTCTGGTCACTGTTAGACAGGCACACAGCACCCGCACATGCTAAAGCGTTGCGAAACTGTTTAAAGGACTACAAAGTAGGGCTTTTCCCAAAATAAAGAACAGCGCATTCCGTCCCTGCTCCTTTGAAACGGTTTAGTTGACAGTTTCTAAATCAACACAGGCATCTCTTTTGCCTGCCGGCGGCAGCGACCTGTTCAGTTTCCATGCAAAAAAGAGTGACAGGAGAGCAAAAAAGACAAAAGAGAATATCTCTGACGAAACGCTCTGCGCTGCAGACACATCAACATCACTTAATGTAAGCATTACAATTGTCGCCATACTGTTGTTTAGGACATGTCCGACAATCACAGAAAGCAGACTGCCGGTACGGTAGTATATCCAGCCAAGCACAACACCTAACATTGAGGCATAGGCTATCTGCACCGGATTCATGTGAAATATACCGAAAACCAGCGAGGCGAGCAGTATTGACAGCCAGGGCTTGCCGGTCTTGCGCATTATATAACCCTGAATGGCGCCGCGGAACATAACCTCCTCAAGTATTGGAGCAAAGACCGATATTGTCAGCGCGCCAACAATGTCTCTTGACAGAAGATTGAACTCCTGCTCCATGTTATCCGCCAAATTCATCCACGCAGCAACAATATTCAGAGCAAAGATTGAAACAAACACAAGCACAGTAGAATACAGCAGGGGCTTTGCGCCAATGGAAGGCTTTGAAAAAGGCTTTATTCTGTAAAGGCCGCTTGCATGTATCACAACCAGCATAACAATTGTGGAGAGGAAAAGGGCGATTGCCATTCCTGTGGCATAGACAGCCTGAGCCTCAGCCGGGAAAGAGGATATTTTCTGCTGCATCAAATCCAAGATATTCCCTTCCAGCAGACCCGACGAGGTGCAATAGAGTAACGATAGAACTATGCCGGCTATAGAAAGGACAGACTGTACTGCCGCATACACAAGCAACAGCAGCAATACAACACCCAAAGACTTTAGTATCTTTTTAACCATATTATATGTTATCAATAAACACAAATGTCAAATTCCGCGCTTCACCCTTGCTACATCTACACCAATCTGCAATTTAAGAGCCTGCACATTATCAAAAGCAAGTTCCCCGCGCAGACGGCGCACCAAGGCAACATTGATCTCCTTGCCATAAGCATCGCCGCTGTAATCTATCAAATGCACCTCAATGGTACGCAGCATCTCCCTGCTTACAGTGGGTTTCACTCCAATGTTCATTACGCCTTTATAGCATTCGCCGCCGATACTTGCATCAACTTCATAGACACCGTCTAACGGCAGCATCTTGAATTCATCCTCAAGCATTATGTTTGCTGTAGGAAATCCTATTCCGCGTCCTATTCCAGCCCCCCTTACCACTGTGCCGCATAGAGAATATCCTCGTCCAAGCAACCTTTCAGCAGTACATACATCGCCGGCAGAAAGAGCACGGCGAACAACCGTTGAACTTACCTTGGCGCCATCAATGACAAAGGGTGAAAGAGGCAGAACCTCAATACCGGCATTCTTGCCATAGATTGCATACTGTTCAACTCCTTCTCCCTCACAAGGCTTGCCAAAATGATGGTCATACCCTACTCCAAGCACTTTAATGCCCAAAGCGCCAGCAAGCACCTCATTCATGAAGCGTTCTGCACACATGGCAGCCATGCAAGTGTCAAAGTCAAGCAACACAGCATAATCAACGCCCATTGATTCCAGCAGGGCAAGCTTTTCCCTGCTGGAAGTAAGCAGGAACGGTTCACACTCCCCATCGAACAGCAAACGCGGATGGCGGGCAAATGTAACCACCATTAACGGCAATCCTTTTGCATCGGCTGCCTTGCGCAGTTCAGCAAGCATCGCCTTGTGTCCAAGGTGCACCCCATCAAATGAACCGATTGTCGCCACGCATGGGGTTCTGTCAAAATCATTTATCTCTGTAACTATATTCATATATGCATTATTCTGTCATTATGCTATCGCTCCACTCCGCATTGCGCTCCATAAGTACCGCATCAATACCCACAAGCCGAGCAGCCTCACAATTAGCGGCAGAGTCGTCAAAAAATATGCAATCGGCTGCATCAGCGCACTCAGATGAAAGCAGTTCAAGGAAAATTTCCCTCTCAGGCTTGCGCAGGTTCATGCGGAAGGAGAGGTAAAGTGAATCAAAGAAAGCATCTATCGGCTCGCTTATACTCTCCTTGAACTTTCGCTCAATTTCAGGCCAATGGAGTTCATTTGTGTTGCTGAGCATGAGCACCCGGTAACCGCGCTCGCGCAGTTCACGCAAACGGCGAAACTTGCAGGGGGCAAACTCTCCAAGCATCAGATTCCAGGCAGCAGCCAATCGTTTCTCAAGTTCCTTGCCCGGAAGTGCCGCTGCTTTCTCCGGCAGAAACGAAGCTATACGGCCGAACATTTCGGCAGCCGCTATATCCCCTCTGTCGAACTGCATAATACTGCTGTTCATGGGCGAACCGCCTTCGGAGAGGCATCTCCTGTCAACGCCAAGATGCGCAAAAGCGTCAAAGGTGCGTTCCACATGAAGGTCAATGAGAACACCGCCGAGGTCAAATATCAGTATCTTCTTATTCTCAAGCATTTCCGTGAGGGTTAAAAAAATATTTTCACATTAGCACAAAGATAAATAAAAATTCATGCATAAAGAAATTTTATGTACATTTGCAATGCAAAATATTGCAGACAAAGTTGCGCAGGGCAATGCGGCAAACTGTTTCATCTGCATACCAACAAATAAGAAAAGAAACAGACACATGAGCATTATTAGTATTGAAAATGTTACCAAGAGTTTCGCCGGACATGTGGCGCTTGACAATGTATCGTTGTCAATACCCGAGGGGTCGATATATGGAATCTTGGGACCAAATGGAGCAGGCAAGACCACACTGCTGAGAATCATCAACAGAATTACCGCACCCGACAGCGGCAAGATTATCTTTGCCGGCCATGAGATAACAGAAGAGGACGTATACCGAATAGGCTACATGCCCGAAGAGAGAGGCCTTTACAAGAAGATGAAGGTTGGAGAACAGGCGGTATTCTTTGCACGCCTCAAGGGAATGTCACGCAAGGAGGCAACCGAAAAGCTGAAGATGTGGTTCGAGAAGTTCGGCATACAGGAGTGGTGGAACAAGAACATTGGAGAGCTTTCAAAAGGCATGGCGCAGAAAGTGCAGTTCATAACAACAGTGCTGCACGAGCCCAAGCTGCTTATCTTTGACGAACCGTTCTCGGGTTTTGACCCGATAAACGCCAACCTCCTGAAAGAGGAGATTCTCAACCTTCGCGACAAGGGCGCAACAATAATTTTCTCAACCCACAATATGTCATCAGTTGAGGAGGTGTGCGACCACATAACGCTTATTGACAAGTCAAGAAACATACTCTCGGGCAATGTTGAGGAGATACGGCACATGCACGGTGCAAACATTTTTGAGATAAGCTACCGAGGCAGCGAAAAGGAGATAACCGGCGCAATAAGCGAAAAATGCGAAATTATGGAAAGCAAGCCCTCGCCGGCCGGATTCAACAGAATGAAAATCCACATAGCCAACGACAGTGAGGTAAGGAGCGTGATTGCTGCCGCAAACGAAAGCGTAGAGATACGTTCGTTCACAGAGATTATCCCATCAATGAACGACATCTTCATCCGTGCCGTGAACGGCAATCTGTAGAACAATAAATTATTGAAACGATGAAAAGTAAAATTGGAATAATCATAGGAAGAGAGTTCAACGAGCGCGTCCGCAAAAAATCATTTATCATAACAACGATACTTACACCGCTGCTTATGATAGGCCTTATGCTGGCGCCAGTCCTGCTGGCCCAGTATTCAGGAAGCGAGGCAAAGCGCATTGCCGTTGTCGATGAGAGCAAGGTTATAGGACAGCATCTGCAGAGCAGTGAGGAGATTGCATTTGAAATTACAGACAAGCCAATTGATGCGGCAAGAAAGGAGTTCAGCGAACACCACGCAATCCTGCATATCGGGCCAGACATCATGAGCAGCTCTTCCAGTGCAAAGCTGTACACAAACTCCACGGTATCAATAACACTTGAGCAGAACATTGCCGCCCAGCTTAAAATGGTTGTTGAAGGCATAAAGCTCCAGCAGCACAATATTGAAAACCTCCCGGCAATACTCGCCGCAACAAAAACCGATATTAACCTGCAGTCTTTCTCCAACGACGGCACAGAGGAGAACAGCGCCGAAAAGGCCAATTCATCAATTGTGGCAACCGTAGTGGCATATATCCTCAGCTTCATACTTTACATGTTTATCCTTATATACGGCGTTGCTGTAATGCAGTCAGTTATAGAGGAGAAAAACAGCCGCGTGCTTGAAGTCATAGTTTCGTCAGTAAAGCCTGTAGAAATGATGCTCGGCAAGATTCTTGGCGTGGCAAGCGTTGCACTGCTGCAAATTGTAATATGGCTGGTACTGATATTCGGAGTTGGATATTTTGCACTGCCCGAGATAATCCCCGATGAAATCTCTATGGCGGTTGCAATGCTCCAGCAGGGGGCGTCACCCGAGGCTATAGGCAGCAACACAGACATGGGACTGCTGCAAGCTATTGCCACACTAACCGATGTGGGATACCTAATGAAGATAACCCTCTCCCTGCTAGTGCTTATGATTGGCGGTTTCCTGCTCTATGCAGCACTTTTTGCAGCAGTAGGCTCATCGGTTGACAACCCGCAGGATGCGCAGCAGCTTCAGACACCTATTACAATCCCCATTATCTTGAGCATAATGATTATGCTTATGGTGATAAATGACCCCACATCAGAGGTTGCTTTCTGGTTCTCCATGATTCCGCTTACATCACCAATCGTTATGATGGCCCGCATTCCGTACGACATCCCGTCATGGGAAATATACCTTTCAATAGGAATCCTTATAGCAACTTTCATTGCGGTTGTATGGGCAGCCGGCAAAATATACCGGGTGGGAATACTCATGCACGGCAAAAAACCGACTTTCAAGGAATTGTGGAAGTGGATGAGATATTGAGAAGCTGTACAAAAAAAGTTTGTTTTATTCCAAAAGACAGACATTTGACTAAAAACTGAGAACAAATTGCCATTTTATTAGGTTTGTTCAATAAAAAACACTTTTTTTGCCTAACAAAACAAAACAGGAAAATGAGAGAGAATAGAGTAAAGCCGGCAAACGGCAGACTTGGTGTAATGTGCGTTGGATTGGGTGCAGTAACCACCACAACAATTATAGGAACTTTAATGGCACGCAAAGGCCTTGCAAAGCCTGTAGGCTCTTTTGCATGCGAAGGCATAATGCGCATTGGAAAAGGCAGCGAAAAATGCTATAAAGAGGTTAAGGATATAATACCCATTGCCGCACTGGATGACATTGTATTCGGCGCGTGGGATATTTACGAAGACGACGCATACGACGCAGCAATTAAGGCCGATGTGCTCAAGCAGAGAGACATAGACCCGGTCAAAGAGGAGCTAAAGGCTATACGCCCCTGCAAAGCGCTCTTTGACAAAAGCTACGCAAGCAACATTGACGGACCTAACGTAAAGAGCGGCAGCCGTTGGGAAATGACACAGCAGCTGCAGGAGGATATACGCTCATTCAAGAAAGAGCACGGATGCGAGCGCGTTGTGGTAATTTGGATTGCCAGCACAGAAAAATTCATTAAGCGCAACGATGAAGTGCACGGCAGCATTGCAGCATTTGAGGCAGCCATGAAAGCCGATGACAAGGCTAATATTGCCCCAAGCATGTGCTACGCATACGCAGCCATGCGCGAAGGCTGCCCCTTTGTGATGGGCGCTCCAAATCTTTGCGTTGACATTCCGGCAATGTGGCAACTTGCCGAAGAGACAAAGACACCGATTACCGGAAAGGACTTCAAGAGCGGCCAGACCATGATGAAGACCGTTCTTGCACCGGCTTTCTTCACACGCCAGTTAGGAGTAAGAGGCTGGTTCTCTACAAACATCCTTGGCAACAGGGACGGCGTAGTCCTTGACAACCCCGAGAACTTTGAAACCAAGCGCGTCAGCAAGACATCGGCCCTTGAAAACATTCTCGACAGCGATGTTTATCCTGAACTCTATTCCGACATGTACCACAAAGTGCGCATCAACTACTACCCGCCACGCGGAGACGAGAAGGAGAGCTGGGACAACATTGACATATTCGGATGGATGGGCTACCCCATGACAATAAAGGTGAATTTCCTCTGCCGCGACTCAATATTGGCTGCGCCGCTGGTACTTGACCTCATACTGTTCAGCGATGTAGCGCAACGAGCTGGAGAATACGGCATACAGGAGTTTATGTCGTTCTACTGCAAGGCGCCTATGCACAAGGATGGCGAAAAGCCTGTTCATGACCTCTTCAAGCAGTTTGCAATGCTCAAGAACAAAATTAGAGAGTTTGCGGGCTATGAGGCCGACCAGGAACTTGACTAAGGCACTGCTTCCCAAAGAAAACAAGATATATAAAGCGAACGGCTGTAAATTGCATTTAGCCGTTCGCTTTATTTTTGCATATTTAAAAAGGATTTCTGCAAAAAAATTGCAAAAACCTATTGTTTTATGTGTAATTATACCTATTTTTGCAACTAACAAGAATAAATATGCAATCATGAAGGTAAAAAATTCACGTCTTGACGCAATCCGCCTTATTCTGTCAACACAGGAAATTGGCAGTCAGGAGGAACTGCTGAGTGAACTTGAGAAAGAGGGTTTTAAACTAACGCAGGCTACGCTGTCGCGCGACCTGCACCAGTTGAGGGTTGTAAAGTCAGTAGGCGTACAAGGACGCTACAGATACATACTTACGCGTCCGCATCAGTACCGTCACGAAGGCGAGCAGGGCGAAGCGAGACCACTGACAGCACCACAGGAAGCAACCGGATTCCTCTCAATAAAGTTTTCGGGCAACATTGCGGTAATACACACAAAACCAAGCTACGCAAGCACATTGGCCTACCATATTGACAACTACGACTTCCCCGAAATCATAGGCACTATTGCCGGGGACGACACAGTGATGCTCATTATTGCCGAGGAGGCCAACCGCACAATGGTACTAAGAGCGCTCAGAACTATTATACCGAACATTTGAGAAAAAAAGCATGAAAGAGGATACAGAATATAATGACGGAATAGAGATTCTCATCGCAAACGCCTCGCACGAGAAGTATGTAGATGAGATTCTTGACACAATAAGCGCAGCCGCCAAGGTGCGCGGCACCGGCATTGCCAAGCGCACACATGAATACTTAACGCAGAAGATGAAGGAGGGAAAGGCTATAATAGCCGTTGCCGGAGATGAGTTTGCCGGATTCTGCTACATTGAAAGCTGGGGCAACAGGCAGTATGTTGCAAACTCAGGCCTCATAGTAAGGGAAAAATTCCGCGGGCACGGTCTTGCACGACGCATAAAGCAGAGAGCTTTCGCCCTGTCACGCCAGATGTGGCCCAACGCCAAGCTGTTCGGCCTGACAAGCGGCGGCGCTGTAATGAAGATAAATACAGAATTAGGATATGTGCCGGTACCATTCTCGGAACTTACCGATGATGAAGCATTCTGGAAAGGATGCGAAGGCTGCGTCAATCACGATGTACTGATGCGTACCGACAGGCGCTACTGCATCTGCACAGCAATGCTGTATGACCCCAAAGCACACAAAAAACAAAAAGAAGAAGAATAAGCAAACATGGAAAAGAAAAAAGTGGTTGTAGCCTTCAGCGGCGGGCTTGACACATCATTTACAGTGATGTACCTCGCCAAGGAGAAAGGATATGAAGTGTATGCCGCATGTGCAAACACCGGCGGTTTCAGCGCCGAACAGCTGAAGCAGAACGAAGAAAACGCCTACAAGCTGGGCGCAAAGGAATATGTCACGATAGATGTAACTGACGAGTATTACAGGAAGAGCCTGCGCTATATGATATACGGCAACGTACTGCGCAACGGCACTTACCCTATCTCTGTATCATCGGAGAGGATTTTTCAGGCGCTCGCCATTGCACGATATGCAAACGAGATTGGCGCTGACGCCATTGCCCATGGCTCTACCGGAGCAGGCAACGACCAAATAAGGTTCGACATGACTTTTCTTGTATGCTCGCCGGGAGTTGAAATCATAACACTCACGCGCGACATGACGCTTACACGCGAATTTGAGGTAAACTACCTCAACGAGCATGGTTTCAAGGCCGATTTTGAAAAACTCAAATATTCATACAATGTAGGCCTTTGGGGAACATCCATTTGCGGCGGGGAGATTCTTGATTCAAAGCAGGGACTGCCTGAAAGTGCATACTTGAAACAGGTAGAAAAGAGCGGAGAAGAGGAACTGGCGCTCACATTTACCAATGGCGAGCTGACGGCAGTCAACGGCGAGGAGTTCAGTGACCCGATAAAGGCAATACAGAAAGTTGAAGAAATTGGCTCTGCCTACGGAATAGGACGCGACATGCATGTGGGCGACACAATTATTGGCATAAAGGGAAGAGTGGGCTTTGAGGCCGCAGCGCCAATGCTCATTATTGCCGCGCACAAGTTCCTTGAAAAATACACGCTGAGCAAATGGCAGCAGTATTGGAAAGACCAGGTTGCAAACTGGTATGGCATGTTCCTGCACGAAAGCCAGTATCTTGAGCCCGTAATGCGCGACATTGAGGCCATGCTTGAGAGTTCGCAGAGAAATGTTACTGGCACTGCCATACTAAAGCTTATGCCAAAGCACTTTGAAACAGTTGGAGTGGATTCGCCCAATGACCTTGTAAAGAACAAGCTGGGAGAATATGGCGAAGTGCAGAAGGGTTGGACCGCTGAAGATGCGAAAGGTTTCATAAAGGTGACCTCAACCCCATTAAGAGCCTACTACGCCAACCATCCTGACGAAAAAATATAATACTTTTGAATGCAATCGGACTGCCGGCAGTCCGATTGCATTCAACTCATAGAAAATACAAATATTTGCCAGGCTTGCGCAATTATCCCGGCCATTTAATGTATATTTGCGCGAGGCGCGAATATTTGCCGCACTCGCTGCGAAATATTGAAGCAAGCTTCATATATCTCGCTCGTTTGATGTAATTTGCGCAAAGCGCGAATATTTGCTGCACTCGCTGCGAAATATTGAAGCAAGCTTCATATATCTCGCTCGTTTGATGTAATTTGCGCAAAGCGCGAATATTTGCCGCACTCGCTGTGAAATATTGAAGCAAGCTTCATATATCTCGCTCGTTTGCTGTAATTTGCGCAAAGCGCGAATATTTGCTGCACTCGCTGCGAAATATTGAAGCAAGCTTCATATATCTCGCTCGTTTGCTGTATATTTGCACAAAGATTAACCATTAAAAACATGATACGAGTAGGAATTATTGGCGGGGCCGGATATACCGCAGGAGAATTGATACGCCTGCTGCTTATACACCCCGAAGTTGAAATAAAATTTGTGCATAGTGCCAGCAACGCCGGAAACAGGATAACCGATGTACATTCAGGACTGTTGGGAGAGACAGAGCTTATGTTCACAGACGATATGAGCTTTGAGGAGATTGACTTGCTTTTCTTCTGCACAGCACATGGCGACACCCGCAAGTTCTTAGAGAGCCATGCTCTGCCCGATGAATTGAAGGTGATTGACCTCTCAATGGACTACCGCATAAAGAGCCATGACCACGATTTTATCTATGGCCTCCCTGAACTCAACCGCAGAAATACCTGCAAGAGCCGCTATGTAGCAAATCCGGGATGCTTTGCAACATGCATTGAACTGGGATTACTTCCCTTGGCAAAAGAGCATTTGCTGAAAGGGGACATTTCGGTAAACGCCATCACCGGAAGCACCGGTGCAGGAGTAAAGCCGCAAAGCACAACACACTTTAGCTGGAGAAACGACAATATCAGCATATACAAGCCCTTTGAGCACCAGCATCTGCCGGAAATCATGCAGAGCATAAAGCAGCTGCAGCCCGACTATGACGGCGATATAAACTTCATTCCCTATCGTGGAGGCTTCACACGCGGAATATTTGCCACGCTTGTTGTTAAGTGCGACCTTGATATTGAAACCCTTTACAAACTCTATGAGGCATACTATGAAAGGGACTCATTTACACACATTGTGAATACCCCTATTGACCTCAAGCAAGTTATAAACACCAACAAATGCCTCATTCACCTTGAGAAACACGGCAACAAACTTCTTATAACATCAATAATTGACAATTTGCTGAAGGGTGCAAGCGGCCAGGCGGTGCACAACATGAACCTGCTCTTCGGGCTTGCAGAGACTGTGGGCCTGCAATTGAAGCCTTCAGCTTTTTAAAGACAGAAGTGCAGCCTCATAAAGGCTTAAAGCATAAAGAAGAAATCAGTTCCGCGGAACTGATTTCTTCTTTATTATAATAATAGAACACGTTTCTGATACATTGCTATGCACTCTGCAACAAGAGGTCAATCTCATTGAGCTCCATGCGGAACTGCTTGTCGGTGTCGGCAAGGTTGGCTACCGCCTTGCATGCATGCAACACTGTAGCATGGTCTCTGTTGCCCACATACTGGCCAATCTTTGAGGTAGACATATCAAGGTATTTCTTCGCAAGGAACATTGCAACCTGACGCACCTGAACAACTTCGCGCTTGCGGGAACGAGTGTTTATAGCCCCCACCTCAACGCCGTAGTAATCTGACACCTTTTTTATAATATCGTCAATAGTGATGCTCTTCTTCTCATATACCGAGAAATCTCCCACTACCCTTCGGGCAAGATTTATATCAACATCGTCGTTGTTTATTGTAGAGTGCGCCATCAGGGAAACCACAATACCCTCAAGGTCACGGATGCTTGAATCAACATGCTCGGCAATGTATGAGATTACCTCTTCAGGGAAATCAAGGCCATCGCGATATATTTTATTGCGAAGGATGTTTTTCTTAAGTTCCAGGTCGGGTTTCTCTATCTCCGCGGTCATGCCCCACTTGAAGCGGGTAATCAAGCGTTCCTCCATGCCCTGCAGCTGCGCAGGCGAGCGGTCTGAGGTCATAATAAGCTGCTTGCCGTTCAAATGCAGATGATTGAATATATGGAAGAAAGCGTTCTGTGTCTTCTGCAAGCCGGCAAACTCCTGAATATCGTCAATGATAAGCACGTCAATGCTCTGATAGAACCTCATGAAATCATTGAAGTTCTTATGCAGAATAGAATCGGTATACTGTACCTGGAAAAGGTGGGCCGAAACATAAAGCACACGCAGTTCGGGGTGCAGTTCCTTGATTCTTACTCCGATGGCATTTATCAAGTGAGTTTTTCCAACGCCTGATGCACCATGGATAAAGAGCGGATTAAATGCACGGCCCGGCATGTCTGCGACACTTGCACCAACAGAACGTGACAAGCGGTTGCTTACACCCTCAACAAAGTTGTCAAAGGTATATCGGCTAATAAGCATTGAATCAAGTTCCTGCACAGCTTCCTGCATTGCCTTGGGAGCGCTGTTGCCACTATTGCCCGTGCCTTTCACAGCATTGTGGCCTTCTGTACCTACTACTGTGCTAAGGTTGTTGTCCTTGTCAGTGAGCACGCTGTACATAAGCTGAGTGCCGTTGCCCATTACCTTAAAGAGCGTTGAACGCAAAAGGTCGACATAGTTACCCTCAAGGAACTCGTATACAAAGTTACTCTTCACCTGAATGGTCAATGTACCATTCTCATACTTGAGCGGCTGAATATCAGCAAACCAAGTAGAGAATACAGACTCTGAGACATTATCGCGGATAATGTCAAGGCATCTGTTCCATTTTGTTGTCAGGTTTGAGTTCATTTTAAAGTTCCTTATTTATATATATAGCGTGCCTATAGTGACAGAAAAATAAAAACCGTCAAATTCATATCTGCAACATCCGTTGTATGCGGAGCGCACAATAGAGATATTCCGACAGGAATTCAAACAGTTTCAAGAAGAGAGTCTTTTTCGGCCGGCGCTTGCGCCGCGCATACTGCCCCTCTGCAATCATTTCTATTGCAAATATCTTCAATAAAAAATGAAAATGCAAGCCAATAAAACATTGCTAAAAATTGCGCAAAAATAATCTATTGTATATCAGTTAATTAAAAATAGGCAAAAATCGCGAGCTGCTATTTTACGTTATTTTTTTTGCACATTGAAACACAATAGTTTAGATACAACAGCAACTGACTTTCAACTATTATATTTACTTTTAAAAATATGTTTTTCGCACGTTTTGAGCATAGATTGGACAACAAGCAGGAAAATCGTCCCGCCCCACCTTCTTATTTGGAATAATTCTAAATAGAGTAAAAAATTTTTTTATTTGAAAATTATTTCTTCCTGAAAAATCCATACAAAAAAACTGGCAAAATCGTTTGTTTTTTTTGCAAAAAGGCTTTATAATACATGGGCGTGAAAGAGCACAAGACATCATGATACAATAGGGCGTCAAACAGTTTATTATCTTTCAGGCAAGCCTTCCTCAAAAAAAACAAGGCAGCCCATACAGCTACCTTGCAAGTTCAAGATTAAGTTCCTTTCGCAATTTCTCTATGATTGGATTCTTCTCAATAAGAATCTCATATTGCTTCTTTCTGTCACTTATATGCCTCTCAACGACCACTTTGTTAACCTCAACCTTCATTATTGGCATCACATTGCCCAGAAAGGCCTTCATCCCATCACAGATACGTTTTGACTCCTTTGTAAAAAGTTCTGCCACGAGCTGGTTGTCAAGCGAAATCTGGAAAGTGTTTTCTCCGGTAAGATTTGGGGTTATTATCTTCATTCTATCGGCCAGCGCCCTCTCATTCTCAGGCAGCTGCAGCGCGTATGAGGTCCACGCCTGGGATAAGTCGGCCTGGGATATGGCCTTTGGCCTCTCCGTTGCCTTTGCAGCAGATACAGCCGCATTCTCTGCCGGCATGTTTGCCAACGCACTGCCTGCGGACTGGGGAGCCGGGGATTCTGCAACCGTTCCCTGTTCATGCGTACCCGACATAGCCCTTGAGCGTCCGAAAAGCCCGCTGCGCCTGATCTGCATCTGCTCAGGGCGTCCTGTATGCACTGCCACCTGACGGGGTGCTTCTTTTTCCGGCACTGCAGTTTCCACTGTACGAACTGTCACTGCAGCGTCCGTATTCACTTTGTTTGTGCTTTCTGTTTGAGGAGCTCGCACCTCTGCAGCATGTTTATCTGCTGGCTGTAATTTATTGAATATGGGTTTCAGCATCTTAGGGCCATGCCCACCATCATCGCCACTATCGTCAGACAACTGGGAAAGCTCTATAAGCGTCAACTCAACAAGAAGCCTCTTGCTGCGGCTTGCCCGGTAGTTCATGCTGCAGTTGTTGCAAAGCTTAATGGCCTTGAATATCATTTTTGCGCTGCATCTTGCTGCCTGGGCCGCATACCTTCTGCGCAGTTCTTCGCTGCCTTCAAAGAGGGATGCTGTAGCCGAATCGCCATTTACAAGCAGGTCTCTGAAGTGCGCAGCCAGCCCTTCGATGAAAACACTGCCCTCAAAGCCCTTGCCAAGAATCTCGTTAAAGAGAAGAAGCGCCTGGGAGACCTTGCCTTCCAATACAGAATCGGTAACGCGGAAATAGTAATCGTAATCAAGCACATTGAGCGAGCCTATTACCTTTGAATAGGTCAGTTCGCCCTGTGTAAAGCTTGCCATCTGGTCGAAAAGCGACAAGGCATCACGCATGCAGCCGTCAGACTTCTGGGCTATGATTCTCAGTGCATCGTACTCCGTGCTGATACCCTCTTTCTCAGCAATGCTCTGCAGATGGGCTATGATGTCGGCTGAATCAATACGGCTGAAATCATATATTTGGCAGCGCGAGAGTATCGTGGGAATAATCTTGTGCTTTTCCGTAGTGGCAAGAATGAATATTGCATGTGCAGGAGGTTCCTCAAGCGTCTTGAGAAACGCATTGAAGGCTGACGCTGTGAGCATGTGAACCTCGTCAATGATATACACCTTGTATTTTCCCACCTGGGGCGGTATGCGCACCTGCTCGTTCAGAGAGCGTATGTCGTCAACTGAGTTATTGCTTGCCGCATCAAGCTCATATATTGAATATGAGCGCTGCTGGTTAAATGAAAGGCAGGATTCGCACTGGTTGCACGGCTCTCCATCGGCTGTGGGATGCTGGCAATTGATTGTCTTCGCAAATATTCTGGCACATGTTGTCTTTCCCACGCCACGCGGGCCGCAGAAGAGATAAGCATGAGCCAGTTTTCCACTGTGGATTGCATTCTTGAGAGTTGTTGTCAGCGATTTTTGCGCTACAACCGACTCAAATGTATCGGGACGGTATTTTCTTGCCGAGACTATGTAATTTCCCATATTTCCAGGTATAATGTTTTTGTTATCTTTGCTGTCAGGCAAAGATAACAAAAACAAGCCGCAGAAAAAAAGCCTGCAGGCAATTTTATAGAATATCTTTCATTTATTTTTCCTTATTGAATAAGATTGCCGGAAATATCTGCCGGGAATCTCTCTCTTTTTTTGTATCTTCGCCGGACAAAGAAACTGCGCATGTCATTTTTCAGGAAAATATTATTACCTTTCAATTGGATAAGAAGCCACAAATATATAACTGTGACTGTAGTATTCCTTGCCATTGTTATCCTTATAGATGACAACAGCATGCTTAAGCACATGGAAAACCAGAAGCAGATCAGTGCTCTCAAGAGTGAGATTGCCGCCATGGAAAAGGACTCCGCCGAATATGAGGAGAAGAGTTCTCATTTAGGTTCTGAGGCAAAGCGCGAAGACATTGAGGAGGTCGGGCGTGAGAGATACGACATGCATTCACCCAATGAAGAGATAATTGTTATAAGATAATGGGAAAGATAGTGAAACTGTTTTACTATGCCGGCGCGGTGGCAATACTTGCTGGAGCAGTAATGCGCCTGACCAATCCGGATATATTTTCTTATGTATATTTAGCCGGCGCGGTGGCATTTGCTCTCGCGCAGTTTTTCCTGCGTGTCCGCCACCCGCACTATGCCGTGCGCCGTCTTGTGGTGCAGCAGCAGATTGGCGGCCTGTTCCTTATAGCATCGGGGGTGCTCATGTTCACGCACAGACACAACGAATGGATGGCAATTATGCTGTGTGGGGCACTAATGGAACTATACACCGCATTCAGGATTCCCAATGAGATAGAAAAGCACAAATAACATCATGAGGGCGGCTTTTGGGCCGCCCTCATGATACAGGATATGAATAAAAATGCGGTTTAAGGCCTGCGTAACGCAATAATAGACTTTTCAGACCTTAATTCTGCCGCATAAAGTACAGAGCATTATCTCAATCTTATCACATCACCTACCTTCAGTCTCGCAGAACCTTTATACTGAGGGTTCAGCCGCAGCAGGTCCTTCAGCCTTACACCGTAAGACTGGGAAATACTGTGCAGGCTCTCGCCATTCTGCACCGTGTGCGAATCAGAGCCCTTTTCCGCCTTGCCTTTCTTTTGCTTAAGGAAGAACTTTCCATTGTCTGCCGGTTCGCCTTTCCTGCCAAGGTCGTTGTAATTTCTCAAATTACTCTTTGACATTCCAAACTCCTTAGAGATTGTCTCAACACAATCGCCCTCCTTCACAATTATATAAGGAACATTGTTTATTCTGTACACTCTTCTGCCACTTGAGGCTGTCATATAGCCGCTTTTCTTCAGGCTTGACTTTGAACAATGGTCAAAGTCCTGCAAGCTGTACCTTTCAATAAGGGAAATGAGCTTTTCGGGATATTTTTTATCCTCGGCATAACCGGCCTTTCTAAGCCCCTTTGCCCAGCCCTTGTAATCGGTCTTTTTCAGTCTGAAAAGCGAAGCGTAACGGCTCTTGTCGCGCAAGAACTTTGAATGGTCCTCGTAAGACTCCGCCGCACTCCTGTACACCCTGAACTTGCACATTTTGCCATTGTCCATCGACTTGGTATACTTGCCGTTCCAGCTGTTATCCGCTTTAATTCCAAAGTGATTGTTAGCCTCTGTCGCCAGCGTACTTGTCCCTGCTCCACTTTCAAGCAAACCCTGGGCAAGCGTTATGCTTGCAGGAACATCATATTTGTGCATCTGCTCAACAGCCACAGGATAGTACGCAAGAATATACCGCTCGTATTTGTCTTTACCCTGGTACCTGCTCAAATCGACAGTGTTGTTCTTTACCGTTGTACAGCTTGCTAAAAAGAGCGAAGCGAACAACATCAAAAAATAACGTGTTTTCATAATAGCAATGTGTTAATATGCTACAAAATAAATAAATAAATTGTTTAAAAGCAAGTATTTGCTTATCTTCGCAATAATAAATTGCTTAAGGAACTGTTATATATACAGGGAAACTGCCATTTGGCAAAACAAAAGGAGGAGCATTATGAAAGAGATGACTATTGAGACAAAGGTTAAAGTGGGCACGTTTAGCGAATTGCCCGACTGTGACAAGGAGGTGGTTGAAGCTGCGAGGGCAGCTACGGCGAACAGTTATGCCGTTTACTCCGGATTCAACGTGGGCGCAGCAGTGCGCCTTGGAAATGGCACTATTGTAAGCGGCAGCAATCAGGAGAATGCAGCCTACCCTTCGGGCTTATGCGCCGAAAGGACTACGCTCTTTTGGGCGAATTCCCAATATCCCACCCAGCCGGTAGAGGTACTGGCCATCGCAGCCCGCAACTCTCAGGGTGAGCTTGAGACACCTATACCCCCCTGCGGTGCATGCCGGCAGGTTATCCTTGAGACGGAAAAGAGATTCGGCAACAGCATCAGGATAATTCTTTACGGTTCAAAGCAATGCTACATTATTGAAGACGGCATTAAAGCACTGCTGCCGCTCTCGTTTGATTCAAAATTCCTTGAATAGAGACTATGAAAAAGATAATGTTCGTATGCCATGGAAACATCTGCCGTTCTCCTATGGCCGAATTCATAATGAAGGAACTTATACGCAAGGCCTATGCCAATGAGGAGATATGCATAGCCTCATCGGCAACAAGCAATGAGGAGTGCGGCAACAGCATATACCCGCCTGCTGCATATACACTCTCTCTGCACAATATACCATGTGAAGGGCACAAGGCACGGCGGTTCACTACAAACGACTACAATGAGTGCGACCTCATTGTGGTTATGGAAGAGTACAATATCCGAAACCTGACACGGATAATAGGCTGCGACTGCGATGCCAAGATATGGAAACTGCTTGACTTTGAGTTGCCTGAACCGCAGCGCTGTTCGGGGGCGGACATTTCAGACCCATGGTATCATGGCAACTTTGACAAGACATACAATGAGATTTACAGGGGATGCAAGGCTCTTCTCCGCTATCTTGGACTATGACAGGCAATAACACCGACGACAGGGTAATAATGGGCATAGACCCAGGAACAAACATCATGGGCTATGCTTTCATTGGCGTTAACGGCAACCGTGCACGCCTAATAGCCATGGGGGTGATAGACCTTCGCAAATGCAAGGATATGTACATGAAGTTGGGCGAGATATTCACCCGCGTGCAGGGGCTGATAAGTTCATTCCTGCCCGACGAACTGGCTATTGAAGCCCCATTCTTCGGCAAGAACGTACAGAGCATGCTTAAGTTAGGACGTGCTCAAGGAGTTGCAATAGCGGCAGCCATAAGCAGAGAGGTGCCAATACACGAATATGCACCGCTAAAGATTAAAATGGCAATCACCGGAAACGGAGCAGCATCAAAGGAGCAGGTAGCCGACATGCTGCGGCGCATGCTTAACATAAACAAGGATGAGATGCCGCAGTTCATGGATGCCACAGATGCGCTTGGCGCAGCATTCTGCCATTTTCTGCAAAAGGACAATCCGGTTACTGACAAAAAATATTCATCGTGGGCCGACTTTGCGGCAAAGAACCCCGGAAAGATAAAATAGAGAGGTTACTCGTAGAGCTTGTATGTAGTGCGCAGAACCTGGAATTCCGTGCGGCGGTTCAGCTGGTTGCAAATATCCTTCTGCTCTTCAGTTTCAAGAGCATTTATAAATTTCTCTGTAAGCACATCGCCCTCCTTCAAGAAAGCATACTTCTCGGTCATCTTCTTTGTAACCTCCTTCGGACGGCCTTCACCGTACCCCACTGCCGTAAGCCTCTCTGCCTCTATTCCATTTTGCACCAAATACTCTACAACCGATTCGGCACGCGCCTGAGAGAGCCTGACATTATAGGCATCGCCGCCTCTGTAGTCACAGTGCGAACTGAGTTCAATGGTAACATTAGGGTTAAGGTTGAGCAATTTTACAAGTTCATCAAGCGACACTGTAGATTCCTGTGTCAGAGTCGCCTTGTTATATTCGTACAGGATATTGTCAATGAGTACAGGATGTGTTATTGATGCCAATGCAAAATCGCGCTGATATTCGCGGTTAGCCTCCACACTGTCGGCCACAAGCTCGTGCATAGCGTTCAGATAACCCTTGCAAGTACCAAGCAGCACATATTTCACACCGGGAGTAACCCTCACGCGGTAAGAGCCATCCTTCATTACACCGAAACTGCTGTTAGTGCCATCATCGCCAATCATATAAACCACCCCTTCGGGAAGTTCATAGCCATCTTTCTCATACACCCACCCGTAAAGCATGTGCACTGTTTCGGGCAGATAGAACGAATATATATGGTCCCAACCGCGGGCATCGCCTCTGTTCGATGAGAAATAGCCCCTGTAAAGCCCTGGCGCAAAAGTCATTCCAAAATCATCGCCGTTGGAGTTAAGGGGCGCTCCCATGTTGCTGACATTCCACAATGTATCGTTTTCCTGTACAGCGCAATATATATCCAAACCGCCCATTCCTGGATAGCCGTTCGATGAAAAGAAGAGTTCCCCTTTTGGCCCGAATGATGGGAACTGCTCATCGCCTTCAGTATTTATCATTGGGCCTAAATTCTCTGTCACCCCTTCCTTAGCCCTGCTTGGCCCTATGTATATGCGCCATAAGTCAAGGCCGCCGCAGCCGCCTTCCATATTTGAAGTAAAGTAAAGCCACTCACTGTCGGGAGAGACGGCGGGATGAGCATATGACGAGAGGGTGTCCCTTGATATTACAACCTGCTCGGGCTTTCCCCATGAGGCATCACTGCGGCTACTCTTGTATATGCCTGCAAAGCGCGGATACTGGTCGTCAGTGACGCAGCGTGTGAAATACATGACCTTTCCGTCGGGAGTGAAAGCGCATGCGCCATCCTCAAACTCGCCATTTACGTCACTCTCTATCTTCTCGCTCTTCTGCCACTTGCCCTTTTCATCGCGCTTTGTCATGAAGAGGTCGGCGTGCTTCTGCCCTGTGATGCTGCTCAAGTCCTCTCCAGTAGCCTCCTTGCGGGTGCTTGTTGTAATTATTATAGTTGTATCCTCTCCAACATACATCGGGCAGTAGTCGCTGCGCTGTCCATTGAGCTCCACTGCCTTTTTTACAGTGTAGCGGGTAGGATTCTTTTTCCACTCGGCCGACTGTCTTGCCGATTCAAGTCCAATCTTGCCAAGCCTGCTGCCGGGCGCTTTTTCAAGAAACAGTTCGTAGCTTTTCTGCGACGCCTTATAGTCGCCATTCTGCAACTGCGCGCTTGCAAGATAGAGGATTGCTGTTGAATCGGGGTAACCGTAACGCACGGCATTCTGATAAGCCGCAGCAGCGCGTGCCGGATTATTGCCCTTGCGATAGCATTCGGCCATTTTCCATGCCACCTCGGCACGTTTGCTCCGCTCTTTCGGAGATATTTTGCGATAGGCCTTCTTATACTCCTTTGCCGCCTCATGATACTCAAGCACAGCGGCAAGCTGGTCACCCTTTTTGATGGCCTTCTCGCTGCTGCATGCTACCAGAAATATGGCCTGGAGCAGGAATAACGGTATATATGACAATATTCTTTTCACAAAAAAACAGTCACCGGCAATGGGCGGCAACAAATAATCCGGTATCTTTTGATGGGAAAATAGACAAAAGGTATTCCGGCCATATATTATAACTTTAAAAATGGCCGTTTATTATAAGAACCTGCTTGAATTTCTAAAATAATTTTTATTATTGAAACTGCCTGCCCTGACAAAAGATTTAGGTAATTATATACCACTTTACAGTAAAAGTTCTTTATATCTTTATGAAAATGAGGAATACCTTAATGATATTCGTGAAGGTAAAATTATTTGTGAAGGTATTAACGTTGAAGAGATTAAAAATATGTTATTAGATTGATGAAAGCTATATTTACTAGTGAAAATAAAGAAGATTTCCGTAAACATAATGATTATGTTCGTAAACAAATGAAATCGGACGGTGATTTCAAATTTATTTATGACTATATACATAATTCAATCAGAATTGCTATATTTGCAGGGTAAAAATGCGGATAACCGCAATAATATCCTTTATATGAGAATAGAACGAAAAAGAAATCTTCAGCGACTGGTCAATAGTCGAAAAAATGGTCAGATAAAAATAATAACCGGAGTCAGGCGTTGCGGTAAATCGTATCTGCTTGGAGTCTTGTATAGAGATTACCTTCTACAGTCTGGTGTTTTGCCCGAAGAGATTATTTCGGTTGAATTGGATAACGATATAAATTTTCGTTATCGTAATCCTTTGGAGTTAGGTTCATATCTTCGGGAAAAAGTCAGTGATACAGATAAAGATTATTATATTCTACTTGATGAAATTCAGATGGTAGAAACAATAGATAATCCTTATCTTCCTAAAGGCTCGGAAAGCAAAATTACCTTTGTCGATGTTCTTTTGGGACTGAAAAGTTTGCCCAATGTCGATGTTTATGTTACGGGTAGTAATTCTAAAATGCTTTCATCTGATGTGGCTACCGCTTTTCGTGACAGAGGAGAAGAAATTCACATAACACCACTTACATATGATGAGTTTTACGCTGCATATCCAAAGGACAAGCGTTATGCTTGGCGTGAATTTATGACATATGGAGGAATGCCTTATGTGTTATATAAGAATACCCACGAAGAAAAATCAAAATATCTGCAGGACCTGTTCCGTTTGACATATCTTAAAGATGTGATTGAACGCAATAGATTACGTGCAAACATTGAAGTCCTTGATGAATTGCTTAATGTTGTGGCATCGGTCGTTGGGTCATTATCAAATCCTACTCGTTTATCCAATACATTCCAATCTGTTAAGGGGTTGAAAATAAAGAATGAAACAATATCAACCTATTTAGATTGTTTTATTGATGCATACATATTAAGCAAATCATATCGTTACGACATAAAAGGCCGGTCGTATATTGATACTCCATTGAAATATTATTTCACGGATATTGGATTGAGAAATGTACGACTCAACTTTCGTCAGCAAGAAGAGAATCATATTATGGAGAACATTATTTATAATGAACTCATTGCGCGCGGTTTTAATGTTGATGTGGGTGTGGTGGAATATAATCATACGGATGAAAAAGGGAAAAAGATAAGAACACAACTAGAAGTGGATTTTGTGGTTAATCAAACAGATAAGCGTTATTATATCCAATCAGCATTGACTGTTGCTGATGAAGAAAAACGACAACAAGAAATAAATTCCCTAAATAGAATCAATGATTCCTATACGAAAATAGTTGTGGTACGTGATAATGTTTTGCCTTGGATAGATGAAAAAGGGGTACAGTATATCAATATTGAAGACTTCCTCTTAGAAAAGATAAATGAATTATAGGTTACGTGGACAAAAAGTAGGATGATTTTAGTCTAAAAATCTCTTATTGGACAAAAAGTAGGATAGATTACCTCAACAGGGCCTGTTGAGGTAATTCGCGTTTAATAATGCCGCATAATGTACTCATCCAATAACTTCTTTCGATTATCCTTGCTTATTCCTCGATGTGCTCTTAGCTTACTCTTTATGTCCGAGAACAACCCTTCAATTGCGTTGTTTGTGTTAGGAAGACCAGTCTCAGGGTGGTCGTAAAAAGTCCAAAGTAACGGCATATTGCGTTTGAGGCTAAGATATGCGCTGCGTAGCCTTGGGCGCATATAAGGCGGTGTATG
>JAFXAR010000046.1 GCA_017516885.1 Bacteroidaceae bacterium | reverse complement strand
CCTTTCCTGCATTGAAAAAAAAATCAATGCGGGTACGTTGTACTGCTTGTCTGTATGGAATGCTGTCAAGGATCATCTTTGCTTGACCGGAAACGCGTTCGTTCCCGAAAGCGAGTGCAAAGGTATAACGATTTTTTGAACTGGCAAACTTTTCAAGAAGAATTTTTCAAAAAAAGTTGAGAAAAATAAATTACGCATTGTTTTTATGCGCAATTATCACAAAATTCAGTCAAAAACATCAAATCAAATCTGCTTTTTCAAGTTTTTATACTCCAAAAAAATCTGTTCGCACTGAAAGATTTTTAAAACAAAGAGCGCAGATTTAGTATCACCATTGCCCGACTAAGGTATGCATTATTTTTTAGATACAAAAGAATGTGAATACTTTTTTATCAAAAATTTGCAAAAATAGACCATTTATGCTAATTATCGGCCAAATATTACAATAATGAGAATAAACCAGTATCGGTCTACTCTCATTATTATAAATAGTGAATGTATTTTATTTAAGCGAAACCACTTTTACCGGATTGAGTCCTGCCGGTATCTCGTGCAAGAGTTCTCCTTCTATATTATATAGGTAAGCATCTCCATCATTTATATAATCGGAAGAGGTTACGCACACATACTCGCCGGCGGCACTTATTTTATAAGGCGATGGAAGCTGCTGCTCCTTTATCCATGGCGACTCAATAGCTTCTGTCTGAGGGTTATACGAAACGTATGAGACTGTCGCATTCCAATTTTCGTCGTACTGCGAAAAGAATCCATAAAGCACCCCGGCATTAAAGCACATCTCAGTCATATTACTGCATTTTTCCACTACTTTCACGCTGCCATCGGGCGAAATATACTGTAAAGTGCTCGGCACGTCAGCATAGTTGCCATAAGAGGCTACATAGACGCCAGTGCCATCGGAAACAACATTTGCAGGATTCATCACAACCTGAAGTTTCCCTACTTCGGCAAATGAAGAAAGGAGAACCACTGAAACTGTATTGTCATAACCTATTTCGGTATTATAATCCATGCCTCCAGAATTTGCAACATACAGCCTGTTGCCGCACACAGCCAGCTGTTCAGGATTGCGCCCCACTTTAACTTTTGCCTCTACTTCAAGGGAAAGCGTATCAATGCGCGCCACATGGCCGTCATAATATGTTGCATAAACCTTGCCTCCATGCGCTGCAAGATAACGCGGCTGGGCATCGCACTTTATCTGCCCCACCGATATTGCATCAAGCGTTGTCACCTCAATGGTTGATTCACCGGCTACTGCAATATACATTTTGCCGCCGTAAACAATCATGTCATTGGCAGTATTGCCAAGACAGCGTCCATTCTGCAGTTCAAAATAGTTCTGCACCACTTCCCCACTCTCCACATCGTACATAGTCAGCGACGAGTTATTGCTTTTCCAGTCACCGGAATTCAGCACATAGCAGACATTTCTTGAATTAGGATTGGCAGGTTCTGCCGACGGTTCATCTTCGGAGCAGGCAGCGAAAAGGAACGATGCTGCAAAAAGCACAGAAAAATTAAAAAATCTTTTCATAATAGTTAGTCAATTAAATTAAGTTTATTAGAAATTCACACGGGCTGACAGATTCCACGAAATCCCCGGCATAGGGTAATAGCGTATAATTTCGTACTGCTCATTGAAGGCATTACGCACCTCTCCCAGAAGCAGCAGCGTCACATCGCCGCCAAGCGCAAACTCCCTGTAAGCCGAAAAAGAGTGTTCAAAATATCCCTTCATTTTATTGCGGGCTGTATTCTGCGGCAACATATAGCGCTCGCCCACTGCCGTAAGCATATACGAGACATTGACAATCGGATTCTCAAAAGCCAAAGAGAGGTTGCCGGAGTGCTGCGGAGTATAAGGCAGCTGATGGCGATAATTCTTTGCAGCCTTATCGGTTACATCAAGCGCGCGCTGCCAGGAATAGCAGGCGTTTGCAACAAGCCGAGTATTATTTGTCAAACTAATGTTCGCCACAAAATTGGCATCGGCACCGTAAACATCGGCCTCGCCAAAATTCATCATACGCCATATATACATCGTTGGCAATGCAACAATCTTATCGCGGACATTATTATAATAGGTATCAAGAGTGAAAATTATCACCTCATTGCTGAACGTAAGGCCAACATTAAACTGCGTTGCCCTTTCGGGGCGCAGCGCTACATTCCCCAAACGCAGATAGTAGAGGTCGGCAAATGCAGGCACACGATATGCATCTTTGCACGAAGCCCTCAGCAAAAGGAAAGGAGCAGGCCGATAAGCAAGCGAAAGTGCCGGCGAGAATCTTTTATAAGGTTCAGGAGCTGCACCATGCCTTACATCATCCTTTATGTATGCAGCAAGCAGTGACGCCGTGAACAAAAAATCCTTCAATTCATAATTGGCAGCAAACACAGTGTACGACGAGAGACGGCGGGGCGCTTTGCTGTTCTCAAAATTATTTTCAAGCGTTGCATACGACACATCGGCTGCGGCCGAAAAATTAAATTTCCCGCTACGGGAATTTGCCACAGCAAGAGAAAGATAATACTCATTCTGCCGATTCCTGTCAATCTGTTCTCCCGAATAGTAGTTCTTGTTAATCTCCTTATGCCTTACGCTATTAAAATCATATTTAAAAACAGCCTTAGCCTCAACAGCGCTGCCTAAAGCAAAGTTGTAAGATGCCTGGGCAAAAAGATTCCTGTTCCAAAGACGTTCCCTATTCTCCTTATTATATAAGTTCACAGCACCCGGCAGGCCACGCTGCGAATCATAGAAATGAACCTTTGCCGCCAGCACGCCGCCCCAAAGAGCAGCCTTCACATTTCCCTCAAGCGTCAACGATTCAATATCGCCATCGCGACGTTTCTCTTTTGACTGCAGCCCGCCATTCACAAGAGTAAACGGATACATGCCATCACTGCGAAGATAGCTGCCACTAAGAGAGAGAGCAAGCCTCTTGTCCTTAGTTCCATAACCGCTATATGCCGACACCGAGGCAAGGCCAAACGAACCGCCCTGCAATTTCAGTGAGGAATGCCCCCCCACTTCAATAGGAATGCTTTTCAAAGAGAGCAGCGTTGACAATGAGTAGTCACGCGCAGGGCGCAACGATATATCATCACTCTGCCCTATAGCCAATGATACCGATGAAATATTATCAAGAGAAAAACGGCCAATATCCACCATGCCGCTCTGTGCATCGGACACCACCGCCCCATCATAGCTGACAGCAGTGTGCTTAGCACCCAAACCGCGTACCGAAACAGTTTTCAATCCTCCAGCCCCGCCATAATCATGAACATGAACCCCGGCAATTTTCTTTGCTGCATCAGAAAGGTTTCTCAATGACCACCTCCTTATATCAGCACTATTGAACTCATAAAGCGGAGCGCTTGAATTCTCGGGCTTCACAATGCCGCTTTTCACAACAACATCATCAAGTTCATAGCTCAAAGTATCGCCTTTCTGGGCAGAAGCAACACTGGCATCAAACAGCGGCAGACACACCGCGCACAATAAGGAAAGTAAAATCCTGCTTAACATAAAAAAATCCATAAAACCCTTACCCGGGGTTGTTATAAAACTAATGGACAAGGCAGGTTTTCTGACTTGCTCCCTCCAAGCGCCTTCCCATCCAAAGACAGTGGCAAACGAATGCCTGGAGTTAAAATGGAGCCCACAGCTACGGGTATAGTTCCGGATTTTGACCGGATTCCCTTTTACTAACCGCTGCATGGAGTGCAACGGCTACACCATTATCCGAGCGCAAAGATAATCAATGTTTTTAGAAACTTTTCTTATTTCACAAAAAAATAACACTGTACAGTCACAATTCTGCCTATGTGCAGCAAAATAGAAGTTACAAAAAGAGACTGGCTAAAAGATAATTTTTAGCAGCCCCTTTTTTTGTAGAGAAGAATAAAAAGATGCAGTTCAAGGCTTGCGCAGCCTGAAAAACCGGAACAGACGCTGCCAACGAGAGCAAAAAGTGCTTGCGCCCTTGACCGGGCAGCGAGGAGTAAAAGAGAATCAACACATGCGGTCTCTGTAATCCTCGTACCCAAACACCTTGTACATTTCAAGTTCCCCATTCTCGTGCAGCAGCGCAATGCTTGGGTGAGAAATGCCATTGAACATATTTGTTTTTACCGTTGTGTAGTGTATCATGTCCTCAAACACTACCCTGTCGCCCACCTTCAGCGGCTGCGGAAAGCGCCAGCTGCCCATGTAATCTCCGCTGAGACAGCTGTTCCCGCCCAGACGGTAAATATTCTCCTCAAATGGAGCGCCCTTCACTGCATCTGCATCAAGCGATTCTGCGCCTGTAACCACGGGCTGATAAGGCATCTCAAGGCAGTCGGGCATGTGGCAGGTAAAACTTACATTCAATATAGCAGTGCGTATTCCACGGCTCTCCACAATATCTACAACCTCCGACACCAGCGACCCTGTCTGCCATGCAAAGGCCGAACCCGGTTCAAGGATAATCTGCAAATTAGGATAACGCGCGCGCAATCCCTTGAGCAACCCAATCAGATGCTCAACATCATAATCCTTGCGCGTCATCAGATGCCCGCCGCCAAGATTCAGCCACTTAATCTCCGGCAGCCATTTGCCAAACTTCGCCTCAATATGCACAAGAGTATTCTCAAGTGCATACGAACTCGATTCGCAATGGCAGTGACAATGGAATCCCTCAATTCCGGCAGGCAAAGTATCGGGCAAGAGGTCGGCAGTTACGCCAAAGCGGCTGCCCGGAGCGCACGGATTATAAAGTTCGGTCTCAATCTCGGAATATTCAGGGTTTATACGTATTCCGCATGAAATTACATGTCCCGCATCCTTTGTCATTGGATAGAAACGCTCATACTGGGTAAGCGAGTTGAACGAAATATGACTGCTGCAACGCATCATTTCGCCAAACTCCCCAGCCGTATATGCCGGTGAAAAGGCATGCGCCCTGCTGCCGAACTCCTCATAGGCAAGACGCGCTTCATGAATAGAGCTTGCCGTAACAGAATTTATGTACTCACGGAAGATTGGGAAACTTTTCCACAAGGCAAATGCCTTGAAGGCGAGAATAATCTCAACCCCTGCCTCGTCTGCCACACGCTTGATGAGCGCAAGATTTCTGCGAAGCAACGCCTCCTCCATAACATAGCAGGGCGAAGGCACTTTATTTATCATATTATTATCCATTTTACAGTGTTGTCGTTATGCATATTCTTTTATCCTATAATCTTTATCTTTGCAAATTTAAGCAGCAAGGTCTTTACGCCGGCATTCTGGAATCTGATTACAGCCTTTGCATTCTCGCCGGCGCCTTCGGTTGAGAGCACCTCTCCCACTCCGAACCTGTCGTGCTGAACTACCATTCCCGCAGCAAGCGCTGCCGAATTGCTCTTTGGGGCATAAAAGTCCCGTTCCACATCGGACACGCGACGCAAATTGGCAGGCCTCTGCATAAAAGCCGAAGCGCTTATCACCCGCTTGCCATTCTGCACATCACTCTTTGGTTCTGCATGCCCTGTGCCTGACTGCAAGCTGTTCCTTGCACCATCGCTCCATGAACGCTGCGTGCCGGAATAATCCTCGCGCAGATTCCCTGCGCCCGAATTTGTCCTGCCAAACAGGCCTCCGCTGCGCCACGTCTGGCCGCTCTGCTGAGAACGCTGCTGCACCCCACCCTGCAAGGCAATAAAGCGAGTGTCAATTTCCTTAATGAAACGGCTCGGCTCGCAGAAATTGAACTGTCCGTACTTATATCGGCTCTTAGCGAACGAAAGCACACAATGGTCCTTGGCGCGGGTAATAGCCACATAGAAAAGACGGCGCTCCTCCTCCATTTCGCGCAAGGAGCTCTGAGCGCACTGGTTAGGGAAAAGGTCCTCCTCAAGCCCCACAATAAACACGGTGGGAAATTCAAGGCCTTTTGCCGAATGTATTGTCATAAGGGTAATGCGGTTACCGTCATCGGCCTCATCACTGCTGTCAAGATCTGTTGCAAGCGAAACTTCAGAAAGAAAATCGGAAAGCTTGTCATTGCTGTTGCCCTCCTCACGACGCAGGTCAACAAAATCGGCAATACCGCTAAGCAACTCCTCCACATTCTCCTTGCGCGACTTGCCCTCTACGCTGCTGTCGTTATTGAATTCAAGCATCATACCGCTCTCTTGCAGCACCAGGCGTGCCGTCTCAAGCGCATTTTTCTCATGGGCGTATACTGCAAAGCGCTCAATCATTGCAACGAAATTATGCAATTTGCCCAGAGTGCCCTTTGATATATCCATAGGCGGCATAACAGGGTCGGCAATGACACGCCAAAAGCTCATTTCGCGCTGCAGCGCAGTATCCTTCACCTTTTGCAGTGTCTTGTCGCCAATGCCACGCGCCGGGAAATTTATAATTCTCTTGAAGGCCTCCTCATCGTTGCTGTTGCATATAAGCCTGAAGTAAGCAATAACATCCTTTATTTCCTTGCGCTGATAGAACGACAGTCCGCCATATATGCGGTAAGGGAAGGCACGCTTGCGGAAAGCCTCCTCAAATACACGCGACTGTGCGTTAGTGCGGTACAGAATAGCAAAATCACTATACTCCAAACCCTCGCGGCGGCGCAGTTCCGCAATCTTGTTGGCAACAATCTCACCCTCCTCAAAATCGGAATAGGCCGAATACAGCGCAAGCGGCTCGCCTGTTCCGCGGTCGGAAAAAACAGTTTTCCTTATCTGTTCCTGATTCCTTGCAATAAGGCTGTTTGCCGCATTCACAATCATCTTTGTAGAACGGTAATTCTGCTCAAGCTTGAAAATCTTCGCACCGCCATAACGCTCGGCAAAGCCAAGTATATTCCCTATGTTCGCGCCACGGAATGAATAGATGCTCTGCGCATCATCGCCCACCACACATATAGCCCTGCGGGCCTCAGTAAGCTGCCACACAATGCAGCCCTGCACATAGTTGGTATCCTGGAACTCATCCACAAGCACATAGCGGAAACGCTGCACATACTGTTCAAGCACATCGGGGAAATCCCTGAACAGCCTGTAGGTATTTACAAGCAAGTCGTCAAAATCCATGGCATTTGCCAGGCGGCAACGCTCGGCATACCTTTTATAAATTTCGTATGTTGAGGGAATCTTCGCATGCAAGTCATCGCGGCGCAGTCCCTGGTCATTCTCATAATCCGACGGCGAGAGAAGCGCACTCTTTGCCGCAGAGATGCGCTCTGCCACAGCATTAGGCTTATACACCTTGTCATCAAGCTGCATCTCCTTTATGATGCTCTTTACAAGGCTTCTTGAATCAGTCTGGTCATAAATTGTAAATTGCGGGTCATAGCCTATGCGGTGCGCCTCACGGCGCAGTATCTTTGAGAACACCGAGTGAAAAGTGCCCATCCAGAGCATAGATGCAGCCCTCTCGCCCACACGCGCTGCAATACGCTCCTTCATTTCGCCCGCAGCCTTGTTGGTAAATGTGAGCGCAAGTATTGACCAAGGCTCAAACCCATTCTCAAGCAAATAAGCAATTTTGTATGTAAGCACACGCGTCTTTCCCGACCCGGCACCGGCAATTACCAGCGAAGGACCGTCAAGATAACGCACAGCATCCAGCTGCGCTCCGTTCAACTCTTCTTCGTAATTTATCATCATTAGTTAAAAAGGAAGACTCCCAAATTTCCGCGAAGATACATTAAATCCGCCACATTTCCGAACTTAAAGGAGCAAACCTTGTTTAGAAAATAGTTTAACCAATCAACATTCCACAATATGAGCAATCCAGTAAAAAGCACCGGCACAGGCTTCAGCATGCCTGCGCTCATTTACCCCACAAGCGCACTTGCGCCCACCATAAGCCAGGCAACAGTAGAACTGCATTACGGCAAGCACCTGCAAACCTATGTAGACAACTTCAACAAATATGTAGCAGACACTGAATTTGAAGGCATGTCGCTGCGCGAAATCATCACCCAAGCGCCACCGGGGCCACTGCTCAACAACGCAGGGCAAGTGCTGAACCACATTCTCTACTTTGAGCAGTTTGCACCCGCAAGCGAATACAACAAGCCCCGTAGAAATCTTAAGGAGTTCATCCATTTTGATTTTGGCAACTTTGACACGCTCAAGAAAAGAATGGAAGATGCAGCCGCCTCGCTCTTCGGCAGCGGATGGGTGTGGCTCGCCCAAGAGGAGAGCGGCAAGCTGAACATCGTAAGCTGCGCCAATGGAGAAACCCCGCTGCGCCACAGAATGACACCCCTCTATGGCATTGACGTTTGGGAACATGCATACTACATCGACTACCAAAACCGCCGCGCCGAACATGTAAAGAAACTCTGGGACATTGTAGACTGGGAAATGGTAGAGAGCAGATTAAATATATAATCAGTCAGGTGCCAGCTGGCACCTGACTGATTATATATCAAGCACATAATTATCAAACACCTAAAAGACGCTTGACAATTTCAATATCAGCGCTTTCACTTTCGCACTATTTGTAGCAAAATAGTTTGCCAGGACCTTGTTTATCGCATCAACTTTATCATCAAATGTCATCATACTTATTCAGCCTCCTTCACTACATACACAATAACCGGCAAATGGTCACTATAGCCATTAAGCCAAACGCCTCCGGCGTGAGTGCGGAGAGTATTTCCCTTGTAGCGTCCTTCTTGCTGGAAGAGATAGTTGCGCGAGAAAATCTCAATTTTCCAAAGTTTTAGTGTAGAGCGGTCAGAACCCAAAAGGTTGCCGCTGACAACTACCTGGTCAAAGAGATTCCATTTTCCTTTATATTTGAGAGTGCCATGCCCCTTCTTGCGCAGAATATTCCACCAGGGGTTGTAAAGGCCGGTTGGCGACTTCACATCCTCCTTGTTGCGCATTGCGCCAAGGCAGGTTTTCATGCTCTTGTTGTCGGGGTCGTCATTCATGTCGCCCATAATGAATACTTTGGTATCGGGGTGCACATTCATGATAGAGTCCTTAAGCTGACGCACAAGCGTTCCGGCACGCTCACGAGCGGGAGACTTAGCATAACGCGACGGCCAGTGATTTACAATAATGTGCACTACCTCGCCACCCATGTCACCGCTCACAATAAGGAAACCGCGAGTTTTGTATGTGGTATCATTGTCAGCAGTTGTATAAGGAGCAAGTTTTGAATCTATGGGCTTGAATAGCTTAGGATTATAGAGCAGGGCGCAGTCTACTCCGCGACGGTCGGGCCCTTCAATGTGAATAAAGTCCCAGCCTTTAGGTGCAAGTGTCTCATGGTTTACAAGGTCGCGCAGCACACGGCTGTTCTCAATCTCAGAGACTCCCACAGCAGCCATTCCAACAGGAATTACGTCTGTGCCCATTTCATTGAGCACCCTCGCCATATTCTTAAGTTTATTGGTATACTTGAGCGTTCCCCACTTGTTTGTACCATTGGGCAGATACTCATAGTCATTCTTTCCCGAATCGTGAATGGTATCGAACAGATTCTCAAGGTTGTAAAAGCCAATACCATAAGCCTCGTACTTTTTCTCCTGAGCCGAAGCTGTAAAGAGAACGCCAAACAGCATAAGCGCTGCAAGCATGCAACTAAATCTTTTCATATATTAAGAAACTGTTTAAATTTCTAAAAAATAATTTCTTATAGAAGCTGTAACTACAGCTTTAAATTATGAGGTTCTTTAAATTTGCCAAACATTAGCAGCATCATGCACCATCTGCTGCAAACATTTTGTAAAAGTAGTAATTTTATTCCGGATTGTTGCAAAATTGGCGACAATAAATTCTTGCGAAATAACAAAAAGCATTCCGAAACGGCAGAAAAACCGAGTTTGTTGTTTGTTTTTGTCAATTTTATATTACTTTCGCGGCGGAATTTCAAAGTTCCCTCTAAAACATTATCCTGCACAGTACAAAGGAGTGTCAAAAAAGGATAAATGTCAATAAAATTTACAACCCGGCAATTGAGCGCCGGATTATTTTTAAGAAAGGTATCAATAAAATCTATCTAATATGGCACAAATGAATTTTGGCGGTGTTACCGAGAATGTAGTAACACGCGAAGAGTATCCATTGGCAAAGGCATTGGAGACACTCAAGGAAGAGACAATCGCAGTAATAGGCTATGGTGTACAAGGTCCTGGCCAGTCACTTAACCTGCGCGACAACGGCTTTAACGTAATAGTTGGCCAGCGCAAGGATTCAAAGAGCTGGGACAAGGCTGTTGCCGACGGCTGGATTCCCGGCGAGAACCTTTTTGAGATTGAAGAGGCTTGCGAAAAGGGCACAATCATAGAGTATCTGCTCTCCGATGCCGGACAGATTTCAGTGTGGCCCACTGTAAAGAAACATCTTACTCCAGGCAAGGCACTTTATTTCTCTCACGGATTCGGAATCACATACAAGGAGCGCACAGGAATTATCCCTCCGGCCGATGTTGATGTAATACTTGTTGCGCCTAAGGGTTCAGGCACATCATTGCGCCGCATGTTCCTTCAGGGCCGCGGCCTCAACTCAAGCTACGCAATATTCCAGGATGCTACAGGGCGCGCATGGGACAGAGTAATTGCCCTTGGCATAGGCGTAGGTTCGGGCTATCTGTTCGAGACAACCTTCAAGCGCGAAGTATACTCCGACCTCACCGGCGAGCGCGGCACTCTTATGGGAGCAATCCAGGGTATCTTTGCAGCACAGTATGAGGTATTGCGCCAGAATGGGCATACACCGTCGGAAGCGTTCAACGAAACCGTAGAGGAACTTTCACAGAGCCTCATGCCGCTGATTGCCGAGAACGGCATGGATTGGATGTATGCAAACTGCTCAACCACAGCACAGCGCGGTGCGCTTGACTGGTGGAAGAAGTTCCGCGACGCAACAATGCCTGTATTCAAGGAACTGTATGCCGAGGTAGCATGCGGCAACGAAGCTCAGCGCAGCATTGACACAAACTCACAGCCCGACTACCGTACAAAGCTGGAAGAGGAGCTGCGTGAAATGCGCGAGACAGAAATGTGGCAGGCAGGCGCTGTAGTGCGCAAGCTGCGTCCCGAGAATAACTGATTAAACAGAAAATTTAATTAAGAAGCAAAAGCAGCAAGTGCCCGGGCACTTGCTGCTTTTGCTTAATGCCGCGTTCTCCTGTTCCTGCAAAAATGGCGATACAAATCAAGCACCTTATAAAAGCATTTTCCAAAAGCAAAAAATTAAACCGTTTTTTTTGCTGCAACAGGAGCGAAAAACAGAAAATTTTATATAAGTTTGTAACTAATTAGAGCAATTTTGAACTGCCATAAAAGGCAGATATACGCAAGCATTTAAGTATTAACTTTTTATAAACCATTATGATTAGATTATCAAAGTTCGCAGCACTCATGATGCTGTGCATTGCCTGTATCGCGGGCGCGCACGCACAGGAGAAGCAAGCCCCCGGCAGCAAAGAGGGGATGACCAAGCAGCAGCCTGCCCGTCATCTTTTTGCCGATTCGCTCCTAAACAAGGAGTCGAAGACAGCGGGCAATGTCATCACAATCAGCGATGACAACAACGAGTCCTACACATTCTCCGAAGGCCAGTTGGGCGAGGACGACGACTATGCAGGAACAACTGCCATGACATCGTCCAACGACGACTATTTCCTTTCGGAAGTAGGTTACCTTTTCAGCCCCATGCGCTTCCGCATCCGCGCTTACGAGTCAATGTACAACAACGTGTATGCCAACGGAGTGCTTATCAACGACGCCGAGAGAGGCCAGTTCAGCTATGGCATGATTGGCGGCCTAAACGACGCTACCCGCAACAAGGAAGGCGCGACATTCCTTGAGCACAACCGCTTCGGTTTCAGCACCATTGGCGGCGCAAGCAACATAAACATGCGCGCCAGCCAATATGCAGCGGGCAACAAGCTCTCGCTCGTAGGCTGCAACCGCAACTACCTCGCCCGCCTCATGTACACAGGCTCTACCGGCCTCATGGAGAACGGCTGGGCATTTACAGCATCAGCATCATACCGCTGGGCAAACGAAGGTGTAATTGAGGGTACATTCTACAACTCTTTAGGATACTTCCTCGCTGCCGAGAAGAAGATAAACGACCAGCACAGCATCTCAATCGCTACATGGGGCTCTCCCACAGAACGCGCACAGCAGGGTGCTGCAACAGAGGAGGCATACTGGCTTGCCGGCAGCCACTACTACAACCCCAACTGGGGATACCAGCAGGGCGAAAAGCGCAACGCACGCGTTGTAAACTCCTTTGAGCCCGCCCTCCTGCTTACCTGGGACTACAAAATCAACGACAACATGCAGCTGACAACATCGCTGTTCGGAAAGTACTCAATGTACAGCACAACGGCCCTCGGCTGGAACGGAAACGCAGCCGACCCGCGTCCAAACTACTATCAGAACCTGCCAAGCGCAGCCTACGACGTATGGGACCTCAACTACACCCCGACTGACGACGAGCTTGCCGACTACATGAACCGCTACAACTACTGGAAGGCAAGCAAGGCCAACCGCCAGCTCAACTGGGACTACATGTACTATGCCAACCAGCAGGCAAATGCCGTAAACGGCGAGTGCCTCTACTATGTTGAGCGCCGCCACAACGACCAGCTTGCGCTAAACCTCGGCTCAACACTTAACATTGAATACAACCGCAACAACACTGGTACAATAGGCCTGAACCTGGGAAGCACCAAGGGCATGCACTACAAGACCATGAGCGACCTGCTGGGCGCAAACAAGTACACCGACATCGACAAGTTCTCTGTAGGCGACTTTGGCCCTAACAGCGACTATGTGCAGAACGATGTTGACAACCCCAACCGCCAGATTGGCGAAGGCGACACATTCGGCTACGATTACGACCTTTATGTAAACAAGGCCAACCTCTTCTACCAGCACCAGCTCAACTATGGCATATTCCACCTGTTTGCCGGAGCAAACATTGAGGGTACAACAATGGAGCGCTACGGCCACATGCGCAACGGCCGCGCCATGGAGTTCTCAAAGGGCAGCAGCGGCACAGCCAAGTTCCTTGGCGGCGGCGCGAAGATAGGCATGCTCTTCACATTCAATGCATACAACACACTCTCGCTTGGTGCAGGCTTTGATAACCGCGCCCCTATCGCCTACAACTCATTCATCGCACCGCGTATGCGCAATGACTTTGTTCAGGGACTTGAGAATGAGAATATCTTCAGCGCCGAGGCATCGTACAAAATAAGCGCCGGCCCTGTTACAGCAAAGGTTACAGGCTACTACACCATAATGAACGACCTCGTTGAGCAGAATGCATTCTACAACGACCTGCAGTCACAGTTCAC
This sequence comes from Bacteroidaceae bacterium, assembly GCA_017516885.1. Taxonomy (GTDB): domain Bacteria; phylum Bacteroidota; class Bacteroidia; order Bacteroidales; family Bacteroidaceae; genus HGM04593. Next base: position 30,053 of record JAFXAR010000046.1, on the reverse strand, counting down.
ATACCTTACAATGACTGGCGTGAACAAGAGGCACTACGGCATTGAGGCAGCAGTTGTCTACAACGTAACATCGGCACTCTCATTCAATGCAGTTGCATCAGTTGGCAACGCCGAGTACACCGACAACGCAAACGGTTTCCTCATCAGCGAAAACGAGAAGGTTGTAATGAACGACAAGGTATACATGGACGGCGTTAAGGTTGACGGCACACCGCTCACAGCACTCAGTCTCGGCGTTGACTACAACGTAAGCGGCTGGTACTTGAGCGCAAACATAAACTACTACGACAACATCTACATCGACGCGTCAAAATATGCACGTCTTGAGAGCGTTGTAGGCGAGCCGGTAATTGACGCAACAACAGGCAAGGAGATACTCAACCTCCCCACACAGTTCAGCGGACGCGGTGACTTTATGGTAGACGCATCAATTGGCAAGAGCATCAACCTGAAAGGCGGCAAGAGACTCAACATCAACCTCAGCCTGAACAACATCCTCAACAACCAGAAGATGATTACAGGCGGTTACGAGCAGAACCGCGGCGACAGCTACGCCGATGGCGAGGCACGCACATACAAGTTCTCAAAGAACCCGTTCCTCTACTATGCAAACGCATTCAATGCATACCTTAACATTGGTTTCCGTTTCTAATATTATTTCTAATATTAAAAGATTATGAAAGCAATAAAATATCTATCAATACTTGCACTGTCGCTCCTTACAGCAACATCGTGCATGAACGAGTTTGACGAGCCCGATTTCAAAGAGCCTCCGTTTGGCAACAACGAGATTGGCGAAGCAAACACCACCATTGCCGAGCTGAAGGCAAAATACGCATCAACAATTTCGGCAAACGGAGCAAAGGAAGTTACAGAAAGCACCATAATTGAGGGTGTAGTTGTTGCCAATGACGAAACAGGCAATGTATACAAGCAGTTCATCATCAACGACGAGACCGGCGCTATTGTAGTAGGCGTAAACGATGTCGGCCTATATGCCGCTTTGCCAGCAGGCCAGCGCGTGCGCATCGACTGCCAGGGACTGCATGTAGGCGGATACGGCTACATGGCACAGATAGGCGGCCTCTACGAAGGCAGCATCGGCCGCATGGGCAAGAGCGTATTCCCCGAGCATGTCCGCATCATTGGAGCGCCCGACAGGACTCAGCCCGAAATGACACCTGAGACAATAGACGAATCGTTCTTCACAAACGAGAACAAGGACAAGCTTGCCAAGTTCGTGCGTCTTGAGAACGTAGAGATTACCGAGGCCGACGGCACCGCACTTTGGGCGCCTGAGGACCTCGCATACAACAATGTAGTTGAGCGCCACATAAATATGGGCAAGACAAACATTGTGCTGCGCATGAGCACATACGCCGATTTTGCCAACGAGACAATCCCCGACGGCAAGCTCAACATCAACGGCGTGCTCACACGCTTCAAGGACTACTGGCAGTTTGTAATAAGCACAACCGCCGACATTGAGCAGATTGCAGAATAACAAAAACTTAAATAACAAAAAACATGAAACTGAAGAATTTATTTTTGGCAGCGATTAGCCTGTTCGCGTTCACAGCGTGTACAGACACTCCCGATTCTCCCTACGACTTCCCCACAGGCGGCGGAAACGGCGGAGCAACAGAAGAGGGCGTTTACATCAACGAGACATTTGCATCGGGCTTCGGTGTATTCAGCACAGCAGAGACCGTTGGCGAAACCCCATGGATTATTGACTACAAGACCGCAAAGGCAACATCTTATATTGACGGCACAAACAAGGCGGCTACAAGCTGGCTTATCTCCTCTCCTGTAGACTTCACAGAGGAGACAGAGGCCTACGTTGCATTTGAGTACATCATCCGCTACTCAGAGAGCGGCAAGGTTGCAGCCAACCACCAGTTGCTCATAAGCGCCGACTATGCAGGCGACCCCGCAGCAGCAACATGGACCGACCTTCCCTACGGTGCAGTAGAGGGTGCTGACTGGGTTACATTCTACAAGGCAAATGTTGCAGTTCCAGCCGATTTCCTTGGCAAGAGCGGCATTACATTTGCGCTCCGCTACACAGCCACAACAAAGGCCAGCACATGGGAGGTTAAGAACTTCAAGGTTGCTCACGGCACAGCTGCCGAGCCCGAGGAGCCGGAGGAGGCACAGGAGTACACTGTTGCCGAGGCTTTGGCTGCATTCACCGGCGTTGCCAAGCCAGCAGTTGTAAAGGGCTACATTGTAGGTACAGTTGACGGTCAGGTTTACACTGACGGCTGCCGTTTCAGCGGAACAGCAGAAGCTAAGACAAATATTCTCATTGCCGACAATGCAGAAGAGACCGACCCTGCAAACTGTATGCCAGTACAGTTGCCAAGCGGCGCAGTGCGCAATGCATTGAACCTTGTTGACAATGCCGGCAACTACAAGAAGCTGGTAAAACTTACAGGAAGCCTTGAGAAGTACTTCGGCGTTCCCGGTTTGAAGACAGTTTCAAAGTATGAGATTGACGGAGTTACTCCTGAAGAGCCCGAGACTCCGGAGGGTGCTTACATCAGCGAGACATTTGCAACAGATTTCGGTGCATTCACTACACAGCAGACAGTAGGCAACTATCCTTGGATTATTGACTACAGCTGTGCAAAGGCAACCGGTTACGACAATGCCACAAAGGCTAACAACGCTGCAGTGAGCTGGCTTATTTCACCTGCGATAGACTTCACAAACGAGAAAGAAGCATACATTGCATTTGACTACGTTATACGTTACACTGAAAGTGGCAAGGTAGCAGACCACAACCAGGTACTCATCTGCGACAACTTCTCTGGCGATGCAGCAACAGCAAATTGGATTCCAGTAAACTACAACCCACAGGAAAACACTGCAGACTGGACATTCCGCAACAGCGGCAAAGTTGCTCTCCCTGCAGAATTCATGGGCAAGGCTAATGTAACAATAGCATTCAAGTATACATCTACCGAAACTAAGACCGGTACTTGGGAAGTAAAGAATGTAACCGTAGCAAGCGGTGCAGGCGAGACACCCGATACTCCTGACACACCAGACACACCTGATACACCTGATGTTCCAGCCGGTGAGAACATGCTCACCAACGGCAGTTTTGAGGATTGGAACGGCGCATCTCCCACAGCATGGGGCACTGGAAATATTGGACACAATGCAACAATTTCGCAGAGCGCTAATGCATATGCAGGAAGCTATGCAGTGAGCGTGAGCGGTTCTGCTACAGCAAACAAGCGCCTTGGTTCACAGAAGTACACTCTTGCAGCTGGCACATATACACTCGGCGCATACATTAAGCACGAGGGAGATGCAGCAGCCGCTTTTAAACTGGGATATGGCATCATTAAGGACGGTGCAATTTCTAACGCCGACTATAAATACCAAGCTGCTGAAACCTATACAACAGTTGATTGGACACTATACACATACGAGTTTACTCTTGCCGAAAAGACAGAGGTTGCAATCCTTGTTATGAACAATAAGAAGGGAAACGGTGCTTCGTTCCTTGTAGACGATGTAATTCTCACAACAGCCGATGGCGGTGTAACTGGCGGCGGTGAAGAGGGCGGCAACGAAGAACCTGAAACACCGGCTGATGCTGTTGCCTTTACTGCGGTAACATCAGTTACAGCCGGTGCACAGTACCTTATCGTAGCAGGCACAAACCAGGCAACAGCACTTGATGCATCAAAGAGCTTTGGCTACCTCCCTGTTACAACTGTCAATCCCTCAAACGGCGTAATTAACACTACTGCCGACAATGCATTTGTTATTGAGGCTGTTGACGGCGGTTACAGCATCAAGGATGCTCTTGGACGTTACCTTTACATGAAGGGCGACTACAACAGCGTAAACCTTGACACTACCCTTCCTGCAGAAGGTGGCGTATGGACAATTGAGTTCAATGCTGACGGTACAGCAAAGATTACAAACACATACAACGGCAAGTTTATGCAGTTTGACCCCAATTACAACAGTTACGGCATCTACCCCGATGCCCGCGGTGAAATGCCTATGCTTTACAAGAAGAACTGATTCCTAACAAGAACTTCTATTCAATCAAAGACGCGATGGGCAGCTGCCCATCGCGTCTTTGATTGAATAGAATATGAATCACTTCTTGTCCTGAATGCCGAACGAGAGCCACACCTCGGGCGGGAAATTCTGCTTTATTGGCGCTTTAGCTGCATTAAACACCTCCTTGAGCTCCTCAAGACAAGCATGAACAACCTCACGCGCCTCCTTCAGCAGCATCCTGCGCCTTACCGGCCTGCTCAAGCGCACTGCAAGCAGCCGACAACTTCTCAGCATCAATGCAAATGCCCTTCTTAGCAAGCACCTCTGCCTCTCTTCTTACACCCTCTGCCAACGACTCAGCCTTTAAAAAGCGGCAAAGTTCCCAAATTTAACGTGAACAAACACTATGGGTTATCCGTTATTGATGCAGAGGCAACTTTAACTTAACAAAAATTGCACTACTATGCAGCAGACAGAGGTGAAAATCATAAACAGACAATTATTTCTCAAAAATATAAGAAAGTATTTTTAGAAATTCAAACAGTTTCTTAAACAGTTTCTAAGAAGCAGATTGAAATTTAACAGGGAAAAGAAAAACTGCGGCGGTTTGTTAAAGCGTTAATGGTGATTAAACAAAAAAAAAGGAATGCTGCAAGCAAATTTCAGACCATGTATCATTTTTATTAAAAAATCAACATATATTGCTATCATTCAACATGTTGTAGAAATATAATAACAACAAAAAGTTTGAAACCCAACAACAAATCCCTACTTTTGTACAAAATTCATAAATTTGTTTCAAAATTAAGAAACTGCCAGACAGCTTCTTATAGTGACGTTTAAAAAATAAGATGCTTCATTTTTAGCAGCTGTTTTTGATTGGTTTTGTTTTTGTGAGGAGGGCGCATAGCGGGCTATGTAACTGACGGGCAAAGACAAAAGCGGCAAAAAGAGCGCTATAATAATCAAACAATAACAGTTTATCCATTAACAAAATGATGTAGGTTATTTTTTATATGATTTAATGGTATATGTTTCTTAAAAGGAAACTCCATAACAGGAAACAAGTTTAACAGAATCTGTAATTGCTGGAGCTTATGATTCACATCGGAAGTATTATCAAGGAAAAATTTGACGAGCGGAATTTGTCCGTTTCATGGTTTGCAAGCCAGCTCTGCTGCGACCGCACCAACATCTACAGCATTTTTAAACGTGAAAGCATTGACACATCATTGCTTGTAAAGATTTCCATTATACTGAACCACGACTTTTTCAAGTACTACAGCCAGGACCTTGAATTGAAGGAGTGAAACAGGATAGACAAAGTTTTTGTGCGGTTTATCGCGTAAAGACTTTAGGGGAAAGCGGTAATCTCTGCCCGTTTTCCCCTTATTTATTTGCTTCGCCTCCCTTTCTGCTGCGCATGCCAAAACTTTGCCGCAAGAAAACTGTTTCACATTTTGCCCGGTTCATTACTTTAACTATCTTTGCGCTATGCGCAAAACAGTACGCACTGGCTGTGCAATTTGCAAGTGAACTTACATTGAGCTCGCTAGCACTGTTTTTGAATATAAAAAACTTAACGATATAAATTCAAACAGCTCCTTAATAATGGACAAACACACATTCCTTGCTTTTGACCTCGGCGCAACAAGCGGCAGAGCCGTTATCGGCATCCTCACAAGCAATGCGCTCGAGACAAAAGAGATACACCGTTTCCCAAATGCAATAATGGAACTTCATGGCAAGCACTATTGGAATGTATATTCATTATACAATGAACTAAAAAAAGCGCTTGCAATATGCGCCCAACAGGGCATAAAGCCCCAGTCAATAGGCATAGACACATGGGGTGTTGACTTTGGATATGTCGCTGAGGACGGCAGCATAGTCTCATTGCCGCGCGCCTACCGCGACCCCTACACCAAAGGAGCGCCTGAAGAGCTGTTTAAAACAGTTCCGCGCAATGAGGTATACTCAAGAACCGGAATACAGATTATGGACTTCAACAGTCTGTATCAGCTGCTTGCAGCAAAAAGAGAAGGATGCAGTGCGCTGCAGAATGCAAAGAGCATACTCTTCATGCCCGACCTCCTGGCATATATGCTTACAGGGAAAATGATTTGCGAATATACAGAAGCATCGACCTCGCAAATGATTAGCCCAAAGACAAAGCAGTTCGACAAGGAACTTGTTGAGGCTGCAGGAATTGACAGCAGCATACTTCTTCCGGTTGTAATGCCCGGTACACTTGCAGGCGAGCTTACAGATGAAATTGCCGCAGAAACAGGCATAGGTAAAATACCGGTATACGCCGTCGCCGGGCACGATACAGCATCGGCCATTGCAGCAGTCCCCGCATCGGACAAGGAATTTGCATTCCTTAGCAGCGGCACATGGAGCCTAATGGGAATTGAGTGCGAAGAGCCCATAATAACAGAAGAGACTTCCCGGCTGAACCTTACCAACGAGGGAGGAATAGACGGCACCACATGCTTTCTTAACAACATAACAGGAATGTGGCTGCTTGAACAGTGCCTTAAGGAGTGGGACAGAGAGGGGAAACATTACAGTTACAGCGACGTTGTGGAAATGGCCGAAAGGGCGAAGCCATTCATTTCGTTCATAAACCCAAACGACCCACTATTCTCTAACCCCTCAAGCATGAGCGACGCAATTGCCGTCTATTGCAGAAACACAGGGCAGGAGATTCCCGAGAGCCACCAGCAGACAGTGCGCTGCATATTCGAAAGCCTTGCTCTTTGCTACCGCGACACACTTGAAAACATACAGCGTGTATCGCCCCACGCTGTAAAATGCCTGCACATTATCGGCGGCGGCTCAAAGAACCGCCTCATGAACCAATTGACAGCAAATGCAACCGGGCTTACCATAATTGCCGGGCCAGCAGAGGCGACTGCCATAGGAAACTGCATGATTCAGGCAAGAGCGGCCGGATTGGCCGGCGACAGATGGGAGATGCGCAGAATCATAAGAGATACCGTTAAAACTGAAACATTCATTCCACAGGACAACGAGCTGTGGAGCGAAGCATATTCAAGATATAAAGAAGCAACATCCATATAATTGGAGCGCCGCTATAAAAACAAGAAACCTTTTAACAGAAATAAATATGGAAGCAATCAGAAACAACAGCGCACTGATGGCAGAGATAGAGCGCATTGCCGAAGTTGCCGGTTACCTATGGACCAAAGGCTGGGCCGAACGTAATGGCGGAAACATTTCAGTAAATGTTACAGCCCTCATGGACGACAAGGCAAAAGAGCTGCCTGCTCTTGCACCGGCGCGCCAGCTTACAGAGACAGTGCCGTTCCTTGGCAACAACTTCTTTTATGTCACAGGAACAGGCAAGCGCATGCGCTATGTAGCAAAAGCACCGTTTGAGAATGGTTCAATTATACGCATTTCGGACGATGGAACATCATTTGAAATAATAGCCGAGCAGCCTGTCTGCCCCACAATGGAAATCCATTCGCACCTAATGATGCACAACTATCTGCGCAGTGCCGGACGAAACACAACAGTGGTTCTTCACACCCACCCCACCGACCTGATAGGATTCTCGCATTGCAAGCCATTTCTTGAGGATTCAAGATTACTCACGCGCACTCTGTGGAGCATGATTCCCGAAGCACGCATTGTTGTTCCAAAGGGCATAGGCGTTGTCCCCTATGCAGTACCCGGCACGTTAGAGCTTGCCCGCCTTACCATTGAGCAGCTGCGCACCCACGACATGCTTCTTTGGGAGAAACATGGAGTGCTTGCTGTGGGCGATGACATAATTGACTGTTTTGACGCCATTGACACCATGAGCAAATCGGCCCAAATATATTTCAATGCCCGATGGGCCGGATTTGAGCCGGCAGGAATGACCGATGAAGAGCTTGACGCGCTTGTTCCGGCATTCAATCTGCCAAATTGCTATTAACACAAACACCATATAAACTATTTTTAATGAAAGCATTACTAAGAAGAACAGTGCTGATTTCGGCAATTATGCTGACAGCGGCATTGTCATCATGCGACACTGATGACTGGAAACTTGAGAAGGAAATTATTGGAAGCTGGGGCTGGTACTATGAAGAGCCGGGCATGTACGAGGAGATTATATACAACTTCACCTCTGGCGGAAAATGGAGTTACATGTATATCTACGAGGACGAGTACGGACGCTATCAGTCGGACGTTGACGGCGGATACTACAATATTGACTTCGGCTACCTCAAGCTCCATTCAAACTTCTCGGGCGACAACTACTCATACGACATTGACATCAGCGGAAAAAGAATGCGCCTGAGAAAAGGCGATTTCAGGCTCGAACTTGAAAGATTGCGATAGAGCATTGCAAGACAGCATGTGGGGGCGGCTCATGAGCCGCCCCCACATGCTGTCTTGCGCTTTACAGATTACTTTCCGCCTATGTTAAAGCGGTACATTGCGTGCAGCATAACATAGCTGAAAAAGATCTTGTGGCGAGCAAAATGACGCCTTTCAGGCGAAACGCTGCTATACTCCGCCGTGCGCTGGTGCAACAGGTCAACAGCCTCGAGCTGCAGGGTCAGTGCCTTGTTCTTAAGCAGCGACTGCGAAACGGTGGCATTCCACAGCCACTGGTCGTGGTTCATTATCTCATCGGCATAACCGCGCCGGCCATAGAAAGCGAGCGAGGTATTTATTTTCATTCCAAATGGGAGGTCGGCCTGCGGCTGCAACTTGCACTCGAAGGTGTGCCCCTCCTGGTTGTACTGCGGCATGCTGGCGTAACGGGAAATGTCGGCAGAATATTGCCCGTTAAGATTTACGCTCCAAATTCCGCTGCGCCATTTGAGTGTCATGCTGGCACGCGGAGAATAACTGTGCACAATGGAAAGGCCGAGCTTGTCGCCCATTGCGCCCACATAGCTTTTTTCGCGGCTGATATGATAGGCTCCGCTTGCATGCAATGTCCAATGGCGCTCCTTGTCAAGCGGCTGTTCAGTATTTGCGCCAATTGAAACATAGTAGTCGCCGTTGATATTGTCCTTTGTGTGACGCTGTTTGCCGGTAAGCGGGTCGGTAACAACGATATCAACAATATTGTTATTGTATAAGCCGCTGCTTGCATAGAGACTGTAGCTGTCGCCGCGTTTCTCGTTAAACCATCGGCAGTAGAGATTTAAATGATTTTGCCATTGGATTTTAAGGCCGGGATTGTTCACACGCTCCACCATCTGGTCACTTGTATCGGTGACAGGCAGAAGCTCAAGCAAGGAGGGACGGCGCGAATAGGCAAAATAACGGAGCGACACCTCGCTGTTCTTCACAGGCTTCCACTTGATTCTGGCCTGCGGAACGAAACTGAAATAACTGCGCGATGGAGAATGCGCAACGCCGCCTCTTTTGTACTGCAGTTCCTCATCGTTATATTCAATATCCACAGCCACTCTTGCCTCTATCTTGTCCCAAACACCAGTGATTGCCGGTTCAATCACATGATTCTGCTCTGTACTCTGTGAATAGTGGCTGTTTGCAATGTCTGTCACTGCCGCTAACGAATCGGCAGTGGAGGGACGCACCCCCAATGGCAGGCCCGGCTGTGAATAATAGGGATAGCGGTCGAGCCTGTATATGCCATAGTCGTTACTGTTCCTTGTCAGTCTGTAACCGTACTCCATCGTGAAGTTCAGGTTTTTGTTAAATTTTCCTTCAAGAACTGCCTTTGCTCTGAGTTCGCTGTTATCGGACGGCGAAGTTATGCATTTGCGTTCAACAGCCGAAGGGACAGCACTGTTGAAATAGCGGTAATGCCTTAAAGAGTGTGTTGTTCCGTTACGGTTGTACTGACGGTAGCCTACCCCCGCGCCAAGCGAATATCCCTCCTTCCTGAAACGGTGAATATAGCGGACATCTGCATTAAACGAATTATTATGGGCGATGGATTTATGATGCGAAGAATTTGAATTGATACCCATTGCCTTAAGTTCCTCGCTTACATCCTCGCCCACAAGCCCTTTCTCGGGATTGGGAATATCCGCCGCTGCCGAATAGGTTGAGAGACTGGACTGAATATCGTCGCGGTTATCGCGGTAATGGTTGGAGATTGATGCTGTAATGCGGTTAAGAGTATCAATATTATATGTGACGCTGCCGTTAAAGTTCAAGTTTCTGTTACGTCCATGGTCATAGGAACGCTGATAGGAATAATGGTTTCCGGCAGTTCCAAGAATATATTCTGTATTCGAGAGTTCATCATATCCTCCGCTGGTGTGGCCCGCCTCAACCTCAGCACTGAACTTAAGATGACCGGCATCAGTATTCTTGCGGCCATTGTCCCACGACATTATAGCGCCTGCCTTGCGGTAGGTGTAAAGTCCCCTTGGCCCCCAAGGGTCGCTCTGCCAGTTGCCATTCTCATCGGCAACCTGGTTCTCGCTTATATTGTTAACCTGGGCATATACCGCTGCGCGGCGCTTGTCGGTGAAATTTGAGGCGAAAGCCTTTGCCATGTACTTGCTGTGCGTTCCGCCGCCAAGGTCGGCGTTAATGTTCCACTGTGAATGGTACTCCTTCTTTATCTTGAGGTCGACAACGGTAGCTTTTTCAGCATCGTGCACGCCCGCGAACTCCTTTTCTTCATCGGCTTTCTCGTATACGGCAACATCCTGCACCGCATCGCTCACAATGTTTGACATAGCAGTGTTGGCATCGCCAATGAAAGGCTTGCCGTTAACAAGAATTGAGCTTACCTCCTTGCCCTGGAACTTAAGCTTGCCGTCAGCATCCATTGCAAGACCCGGCAGCTGCTTTATGAGAGCAGCGACAGTAGAGCCCTCAGGTACGCGAAAAGCACTTGAATGATACACAAATGTATCGGCCTTTATTGTAAGTTCATGCGCCAGTCCTGTAATCTGCAACTCATCAAGAAGCTTGCTGTCCTGCTTGAGCAGCAGAGTGCCAAGCTTTACTTTTCTCTCATTCTCGTACAAGGTTACACTTTTAACCAGTGTTTCGTAACCCACATAAGATAGCTGCAGTTTATATTTTCCAGCACTTTTTACTTCAAGCGAGAAGTATCCGCCGGCATCGCTTGAAGCGCCCGCAACCATAACCGTATCATTCTTTAGAAGAATTGCAGTAGCCTGAGGCAGACCCTCTTTTGCATTTTCTGCATCTGCCACCCTGCCCTGCAAGGTAAAGTTCTGCGAAAAGGCCATGGCAACAGCTGATATTGACAGCAGAAATAGTGACAATAGTCTTTTCATGATATATTTTGCGTATTTTGCCTATTTAGATTATTACAGCGAGTGCGGGCTATGTTTACACGCAGTGCAAAGATAATCATTATCTCCATTTTACCCCCCCCAATTGTTAAATAGCGTTAAAATAACAGGGGATATATCACGCTCAGGGACACTGCATTTATAATTTTGTATTTATGTTTACCACCTGTCATGACAAAGGTGCTTGGCATCCCATTATGATATACCCCCTCAGCCGGGAGAACCACCAACCCGACTATTAGAAAATGCTTAAAAAGCTGTTTTATTTTTTAATTTTTACGTTCTTTCACTTGCATGACGCAAAAGGCTGCAGTTTGTTACAGACTATTTTGTTAAAAAAGACTAAATGCCACTGCATTCCCTTGCGACTTTCTTAGCGCAAACGGAACTGTATAGGCAACATAAACTGTACATTCACCGCCTTGCCGCCTTCAGTACCCGGATTCCATTTAGGCATAGCTGCAACCACACGCACAGCCTCCGCCTTGAGGGCATTTTCAGCAGCGGCACGCAGCGCCATGGCCTTATCTGCGCTCAGCGTCTCGCCTTTATTATTCTTGTACGCAGTAACCACAATCTCATCAAGTTCTTTCCTTGACTTTGCAAGGGCCTCCTCCTTCTGCGCAACCACGCGTTTCAGTTTCACAATACGCGCCCTCTCCTCTTCCAGAAGCTTTTGTGCCTCTTCCAACTCTTCGCGACGGCGATTGAGTATCTTTTCAGAGACACTATCCTTCTCAAGAACAGCCAGTTTTCTCTCATAATCTTTTATGTGCCGCTCAAAATCCCTGCAATCGTTCTCAAGAACTTCAATCGTAAACTTGCCCCGTTCAATCTCTTTCGCCATCTGCTCGGCAGCCGAAACCTCGGAATAGTCCGAAGAGAAGTCACACCTCATTACTTCCGCATTTGAAATGCTGCCATCGGCCATCACTACGAATTTCACAAACACTTTGCCCTGAGCATTGATGTCACGCGCGGCTTTTGGATATTTGATGTTCCCGCAAAGCCACTTCATCAGTTCATTCATTCCGCCGGGGAACTCAGGCATCTTCTCGCAAATCTGAATGACTTTCCCTTCACCACCGGCAGAACCATCATCATCAAAAAGGACAAAGGGTGCGTCACTCGGAACATTGCGCTTAACGCCGTCACCCGCAGAAGAACTCTCTCCTGCAACAGTGGTAATGAAGATTATGCCTTCATACTCCTTTGCATTGTATTTCTCTTTCAGTTCGGCAGTGAGCGCACTGTTCTTTATTACCTCAACATGCGCAATAGAGGAGGTTTCAAGATCTTTCAGGTCACCGTCATACACCTTGCCGTCTACAACAAACAGTGCCTTATCCTTTATATCTGTATCCACAACGACGCTGCCATCTCCAATTGCAATCTTATTGCTTTTCTTCTCAGCATGCAACATAAACGCAACCGGCAGAGTATACTTAATGTCAACAGCCTTGCCGTCCTTTGTTCCGGGCGTCCACTTGGGCATAGCCTTTACAACACGCAGAGCCTCATTGTCAAGCGATTTATGACCGGCGCTTCTAACCACTGACACATTGGCGATAGAACCGTCACTCTTTACCGTAAAAGCCAGGTACACCTTGCCCTGCTTGCCGGCAGCCTTTGCATCTTCGGGGTATTTGATGTTGCTGGCAAGATACTTCATCAGAGCGTCAGTGCCACCTGGGAACTGCGGCATAACATCGCCGTCGCCACGGGGGCTGCTCTTTTCTGCTGCTTTAATTTTAGCACCGGCAGAATCTCCAATGCCGTCTGCCTGCGCATGGACGCCGGAATGATTTGCATTATTGCCAGCGGCAGGAAGATTTTCTGCATAAGAACTTGTTTCATTCAGAACATTTTCACTACCTTTGGCAAGTGTTTCACTCTCTGTTGCATTTGCAGTCTCAACAGACGAGAACATGAGAGCAGCAATGGCTGCAACCGGAACGATGTACAAAGCCTTTGCACATCTCCATTTCTTTGATTTTTCTTTACACATCATAGTGATACGCTTTTTAGTTAAACTGTGATTAAAGCTGTTGGCAATAGAGTAGAGCCTTGCGCCAACGGCTTTTTTTATTATCAATAACTGGTATTGCTTAGCATTCACTCCTGAGTTTATGACCGCCTCGTCGGCCTCGAACTCATGTATATCCTTTAGGCTGCTTTTCATTATCCATGCAAGCGGATTGAACCACTGCATTATTATCACTGCATCGGCAAGAACAATATCCCAAGAATGTCCCGAACGGGCATGTGCCGTTTCGTGAATAAGAATCTCACGCGCACCATCTTCAAGGTCATTTTCATTCACTACAATCCACCTGAACCAGCTGAAAGGCTTCTCCTTGCCGCCATGCACCCGCATTTTTATTCCTTCACAGCCATAGAGCGACGCATCCTCTACCCTGCTGCGCATAATGATACGCGCCACCTGCACATACATTGCCATCTGGCGCACAACAAGGAACAACACCCCTAATATATATACCGCGGAAAGTATCTTAATCCACAGAGCAGCCTCCTCAACGACAACCGTTTCCTTTACCTGCGGCTTGGAATTTGAAGTTTCAGGAAGAAAAACCATCTGTGCAGAAGCAGCGTCTGCCGCCATATCATCAAAAGAGATTAAGGGAACCTGTTCGCTAAAATCAGGATATTGCCCCGCCTCAACTTCAACGGTCTCTTTTTTAGTTTCTGTGCTGCCCACAGCATGTTGCACTACCACCCTTTTATCGGTGAAACTATCCTCCACTGCTGCAAATGCACCGGCCAATGGATTCTCAATGCCGGCATCCACAAGCGGCAAAGAGAGCGAGAGGAAAATCAGCGACAGCATTACATAACGGTTGAGCTTGTGAAATGTCTCCCTGCTCATGAAAATCATGAACAATGACACCAGCAACGCCAGCAAAAGCGATGACTTTAAAATGTAGACAGCGAAAGCACCCATATAAGCCTTAAATTAAGAAGCTGTTTAAATTTCTAAAAAGTATTTTCTTATAGAAGCGAGTTTGGATTTCATGAATTAGCCTATTTCTGTTTCTCTACGAGTTCAATCAGGCTTTTCAGTTCGTCAACGGATATTTTCTCTTCCTTCACAAGAGAAGATACAGCATTGAGGTATGAACTGCCGAAGTAGCGGCTGACAATGCTCCCAAGCGACTGCTTGCCATATTCGCTCTCGCTTACTGCCGCATAGTAGCGATGGGTATTGCCAAAGGCCTCATGCGCAACGTAACCTTTAGCTTCAAGACCGCGCACTATGGTAGATACTGTATTAAAATGAGGTTGCGGTTCATCAAGCAACGGAATTATCTCTTTTACGAACAAAGGCCCTTTCTCCCAAAAGAGCTTCATCAGTTCCTCTTCCCTTTTTGTCAGATTCTTCATGATATATACGCTATTTATATGAAACTTAACGATAAAAATTCAAACAGCTTATAACTATAAAAAAGCCGTGCGTCAACTATTTTTTATAGTTGACACTGCAAAGAACTATAATTTTTAGTTAGCAAACTAATATTTATAGTTAATAAAGGTTAAGGCGTGGAAAATAGTTTTTATAACATAAAGTGCCGGCTGCCCATGCAGCCGGCACTTTATGTTATAAAAGCCCTTCAATTACTTGATACCAAGTTTCTTGCGGATTTCCTTAGGAATAGCATTCTTATGCACAACAATGTTCATTGTCTTGTAGCGTGCAAAAGCCTTTGAAGCATACCAAATGCCCTTATATGTGCCAGCCTCGCCCCAAGAGTTCTTTACCATATAGTATTCTACACCGTCAGCGTCCTTTGCGATACCGAAAATCTGCATGCCGTGGTCGTCTGTTGTCTGCCAGTTGTCATAAGCAATCTGGCGCTCCTCCTGTGTACACCACTTCTCTGTTGAAGGCTTTGGAGTGCTCTTCTTCTCCTCATCGCTCAATTTGAGCCACTTTGCCATGTCAGAGCCCTCAAGGTCGGCCTTCTTTGTGTTATCAGGCATAACAGCCTTTCCGTCGCGGCCGAAACCAGCCTCACTTACGTCGCTGCCCCATGCAATGGTATAACCCTCCATGATTGCATTGTCGAACACCTGCATAAACTCGTCGATAGGCAGGTTGTATGACTGGGCCCAGCGCCAGTTGTCCTGAATCTCAAGCACAAAAGGCTTGTAGAACGGATGATGCGTATAAGATGTCAAAGAGATATAATCCTCAGCATTGAGACCAAGTGACTCATAGAATGACTTTGGAGTGTACTCCTTGCCATTGTATGTGAACTTCTCGGGACGCTTGCCAAGATAGATGTCATGAACAGCCTCAATAGCCTTCTTCCACAATGGCTGGCCTTCGGGGCTCACCTGCAGGCTGCGGTGCTTGCCTTCAGCTATAGCTGCAACAATAGCATCGCTTACAGCTGAGAGCTCGTTGTGCACACTCAGTTCCTTGCCATACATTACACCCGGACGCATCTCCTCCT
Organism: Bacteroidaceae bacterium; assembly: GCA_017516885.1. GTDB lineage: Bacteria > Bacteroidota > Bacteroidia > Bacteroidales > Bacteroidaceae > HGM04593. The sequence continues at coordinate 14,266 of JAFXAR010000046.1, read as the reverse complement.
CGGGAACAAGGCCGAAAGTCTCCATGCCATAGATAACATCGTAGAACGAGCCGCCCTGTGAGAAAGACACATCGCCATGAGTGCGGACAGCCTTGTCAGCACGGTCGAGATATGTATTGTGCACGATGAACATTTCAGAGAAGTCATACTCGCCCTTGCCCATGCGCAGCAGCTCCGACTCAATGAATGCGAGCGAAGAGTAGCACCAGCATGTACCTGCCTGGTTCTGGTTCTTTATACTTGTAATAGGATTCGCCTTTACCACAACAAAGTCTGTTGCAGCCTCCTGTGCAGATGCGCCAAGTCCAAGAAACGCCAGCGCAGCAAACAAAATTGATTTCTTCATAGTATTTTTAATAAATTAGGTTAATCATATTATTCGGCACACTCCTCCACATTGCCCTTCATAGCCTCAGCTATCTTCATTTCAAGTTCCTCGGCAAGCTCAGGGTTATCGGCTATGAGCGCCTTAGTGCGGTCGCGGCCTTGCGCCAATTTGGTATCATTATAGCTGAAGAACGAGCCGCTCTTCTTTATTACACCGTACTGTACGCCCAAATCCACTATTTCTCCTGTGCGTGATATGCCCTCTCCAAACATTATATCAAATTCAGCCTTGCGGAAGGGAGGTGCAACCTTGTTCTTCACAACCTTAACACGCACCTGGTTTCCTATAGCCTCTTCGCCATCCTTCAACTGGCTCACGCGGCGAATGTCAAGACGTACCGAAGCATAGAACTTTAGCGCATTGCCACCGGTGGTTGTTTCGGGGTTTCCGAACATGATTCCAATCTTCTCACGCAGCTGGTTGATGAAGATACAGGTTGTCTTGGTCTTGCTTATTGCCGATGTAAGCTTGCGTAATGCCTGCGACATAAGACGCGCCTGAAGGCCTACCTTGTTATCGCCCATTTCGCCTTCAATCTCGGCTTTTGGAGTAAGCGCAGCTACTGAGTCAATAACTATAATATCAATGGCTGACGAACGGATAAGCTGTTCGGCAATCTCAAGAGCCTGCTCGCCGCAATCGGGCTGGGAGATAAGCAGATTGTCCGTATCAACGCCCAACTTCTGCGCATAGAAACGGTCAAACGCATGCTCAGCATCGATAATTGCTGCAATTCCGCCCATCTTCTGAGCCTCGGCAATAGCATGGATTGCCAATGTTGTCTTACCCGATGACTCAGGACCATAGATTTCAATTATTCTGCCGCGCGGGAAACCGCCAACGCCAAGCGCTGCATTCAAGCCCACAGAGCCTGTAGGGATAACCTCTACATCCTCAAAATTATCATCGCCAAGCTTCATAATAGAACCCTTGCCGAAATTTTTCTCTATCTTGTCCATTGCAGCCTGCAACGCACGGAGTTTCTCGTTGCCGGCAATGTTTTCCAATTCTTCTTTTTTTGCCATAAAAACTAGGATTACTAAGGTAACTAAGGTAACTAAGATTACTAGGATTACTAAGATTACCAGGATTACTAAGATTACTAGGGTAACTAGGGTGAGTGGGAATTAAACCTCAAGGTCTTTGTCAAACTCCTCGTGCCAGGGCAGTCCCTGCTTGTTCAGCTGCTCCATGAATGGGTCCGGATCGAACTGCTCAACATTCCAAACTCCCGGCTTGCGCCATATTCCCTTAAGGAACATCATAGCGCCAATCATCGCCGGAACGCCGGTTGTGTAGCTTACGCCCTGCATACCGGTCTCCTTATATGCCGCCTGGTGGCTGCAGTTGTTGTAGACATAGTATGTGCGCTCCTTGCCGTCCTTGACACCGCGGATGCGGCAACCGATTGAAGTCTCGCCCTCATAGTTCTCGCCAAGGTCCTGAGGATTGGGAAGAACTGCCTTGAGGAACTGGAGAGGAACTATCTTCATGCCGTTGTAGTCAATCTCGTCAATGCGTGCCATGCCGATATTCTGAATAACGCGCAAGTGAGTAAGATATTCCTGGCCGAATGTCATCCAGAAACGCGCGCGCTTGATTGTGGGGAAGTTCTTTGTCAGCGACTCAAGCTCCTCATGGAAGAGAAGGTAAGATTCGCGAGGGCCTACATTGGGATATGTGATAGGCTGATGAATCTCAAGCGGGCCTGTCTCAATCCACTGTCCATTCTCGTAGTAGCGTCCGTTCTGTGTAATCTCGCGGATATTGATTTCGGGGTTGAAGTTTGTTGCAAAAGCCTTGTGGTGATTGCCGGCATTGCAGTCAACAATGTCAAGATAGTGAATCTCGTCAAAATAGTGCTTTGCCGCATACGCTGTGTATACACCGCTCACACCCGGGTCGAAGCCGCAGCCGAGAATCGCAGTAAGACCGGCCTCCTTGAAGCGCTCATGATAAGCCCACTGCCAGCTGTACTCGAAATGCGCTTCGTCCTTTGGTTCATAGTTAGCAGTATCAAGATAGTTCACGCCGCACAGCAGACAAGCCTCCATGATTGTAAGGTCCTGATAAGGGAGCGCTACGTTTATAACTATCTCAGGCTTGAAGCTGTTAAACAGGGCAACAAGCTCCTCAACGCTGTCAGCATCAACAGCTGCTGTCTTTATATTAGGGTTGCCAATAGCCTTTACAATAGCGTCACACTTTGCCTTCGTGCGGCTGGCAATCATGATTTCTGTAAACACATCGCTGTTCTGAGCGACCTTAAAAGCTGCAACAGTACCTACACCGCCTGCGCCAATAAGCAAAACCTTTCCCATTTTAATAACGATTAAGAGATTTATAATATATATATTACCTTTTTATTCTCAATAACATCACAGCGCAATCACCGCAATGTACGTTTTACAAAAGTAATACAAAAAAAGCAGAAACGCAAGCGAATTCCGCGCGCTTTTCTGCGTCACGGAATCAAAACATGACAGCTGCCGAAGCCTGATGGCGCAAATTCGGACAATTTGTCACACATGGCAGAATCCCTACTGACACAAACATGCCTTTTTGCTAAAAACACCCTCCCGAAAACTCTTTGGCATACACTTTGTTCTTTATCTTGCGAAGGCGAACAAAAGCGCCGGTAAGAAAGTTGAATAGTTTAAAATAAAAAAGATAAAATTATGGGAAAGATTATTGGTATTGACTTAGGTACAACCAACTCATGTGTAGCAGTTTTTGAGGGCAACGAGCCCGTAGTAATCACAAACAGCGAGGGCAAGCGCACCACCCCTTCAATTGTCGCATTCGACAACAACGGCGAGCGCAAGATTGGCGACCCCGCAAAGCGCCAGGCTGTCACAAACCCGCAGCGCACAATTTTCTCAATCAAGCGCTTCATGGGCGAGAACTGGGCACAGGTAAGCAAGGAGATTTCACGCGTACCTTATAAAGTAGTAAACGAGAACAACATGCCACGCGTTGACATTGACGGCCGCCTTTACACTCCGCAGGAGATTTCGGCAATGATTCTCCAGAAGATGAAGAAGACAGCCGAGGAGTATCTTGGCCAGGAGGTTACCGAGGCTGTAATTACCGTGCCCGCATACTTCAGCGACTCACAGCGCCAGGCCACAAAAGAGGCCGGACAGATTGCCGGACTTGATGTAAAGCGCATCGTCAACGAGCCTACAGCTGCCGCACTTGCATACGGCGTTGACAAGGCAAACAAGGACATGAAGATTGCCGTATTCGACCTTGGCGGCGGTACATTCGATATTTCAATCCTTGAGTTCGGCGGCGGCGTATTTGAGGTTCTCTCTACAAACGGCGACACCCACCTTGGCGGTGACGACTTTGACCAGGTAATCATCGACTGGCTTGTAAGCGAGTTCAAGGCCGAAGAGGGCGCAGACCTTACTGCCGACCCAATGGCACTTCAGCGCCTTAAGGAGGCTGCCGAAAAGGCAAAGATTGAGCTTTCTTCAACAACCTCTACCGAGATTAACCTGCCTTACATCACAGCAGTGAACGGCATGCCAAAGCACCTTGTAAAGACTTTGACACGCGCAAAATTCGAGTCACTCGCACACAACCTCATCCAGGCATGCATTGAGCCATGCAAGAAGGCCATGAGCGATGCCGGCCTTAACAACGCCGACATTGACGAGGTTATCCTTGTGGGCGGTTCTACACGAATCCCCGCAGTGCAGAAGATTGTAGAGGACTTCTTTGGCAAAGCACCTTCAAAGGGCGTTAACCCCGACGAGGTAGTTGCAGTAGGTGCAGCAATCCAGGGAGCAATCCTCAACAAGGAGGGCGGCGTAAGCGACATCGTGCTTCTTGACGTCACCCCGCTTTCAATGGGTATTGAGACCCTTGGCGGTGTAATGACAAAGCTCATCGACGCCAACACCACAATCCCATGCAAGAAGAGCGAGACCTTCTCAACCGCAGCCGACAACCAGACCGAGGTTACAATCCACGTTCTCCAGGGCGAGCGTCCAATGGCGGCACAGAACAAGTCTATCGGACAGTTCAACCTTACAGGCATAGCACCGGCACGCCGCGGAGTGCCACAGATTGAGGTTACATTTGACATTGACGCCAACGGCATTCTCAAGGTATCGGCAAAGGACAAGGCTACCGGCAAAGAGCAGGCAATACGCATTGAGGCATCATCAGGCCTCAGCAAGGAGGAGATTGAGCGCATGAAGCAGGAGGCTGAAGCAAATGCCGATGCAGACAACAAGGAGCGCGAGAGAATAGACAAGCTCAACCAGGCCGATTCTATGGTATTCCAGACAAGAAACCAGCTCAACGAGCTTGGCGACAAGATTCCCGCCGACAAGAAAGCCCCAATTGAGGCAGCAGTCCAGAAGCTTGAGGATGCCCACAAGGCACAGGACATTGCCGGCATTGATGCAGCAATGGCAGAACTCAACAGCGCATGGCAGACTGCAAGCGCAGAGATGTACGCACAGAGCGGAGCGCAGGGCGCACAAGGCGGCCAGCAGTACAACGCCGGCGAGCAGCAGAGCAACAGCCAGCAGAACGACGATGTTCAGGATGCCGAATTTGAGGAGGTAAAGTAACCCAGACATCGCAAAATATATAAATATATCCCGCAGTTCTCAAGGACTGCGGGATATATTTATATTATGAACAAGAAACTTATATCCTTACCAACACTAAATTTCTACTGAACCGAAAAAAACAGCCGGCTATATAAGTCCATTCACTTCGGCGAAAATTCTAAGCCCATCCATTGTGCTGCCAAAATATACCGTTCCGCCCGAAGCGCGGAAAATCTTGTCGGTTGACATTGAAAGATTGCGTTCATGTTCAGGGTAACGCTCATAATCTGGCCGCAGCAGAGGGCCAGCCTTTAGTCCCACAAGCATTTCGCAATAGCAGCAAGCCGTTTCGTATGTATTCATGGAGCACTCTGCACCATAATTATACGCCCCACCCGGCAATTCAAATGTTGCAGGAATATACTCTACCGCATCGCGAACCCATGTTATTCCGCGAAACTCCCTGACTGGCAGCAAAAGCGGAGCGTGCTCCTTGATTGCCCTTTCAATATTAAGGACAAAATTCACATGCGTAGGCATCCCTTCACGCTCCTTGTCATACATCCACGTCGCACGCAGCGCCACAGCAGACGGGCAGAGCTCAAAAGCACGCATCTCCGCCTCCAATTTATGTCTGCCGTAAACATTCTCCGGCGACAACACCACATCCTCGCAAAGCGCTCCGCACTCACGGTTTCCATTATAGACCTGGTCGCTTGAGAAAAACACGAACTTCACACCATTCCGCGCCGATGCAGCCGCCAGATTGCACACGCCCTCGACATTCACCAGGTAGCTCTCATCGGGATGCTGTTCGCAATACCAAGTATTTGACAACGCAGCAAGATGAACCACCACATCGGGCGAATGTTCAACAAAAAAGCGCTCTACCGACGCTGCATCAGTTATATCAAGTTCTGCATGCGAAGGGGCTATAATTGAATAGGCATTTCTCCACCGCTGAACAAAACGGCTGCCCACAAATCCGCTTGCGCCTGTTACAAGAAGTTTCTGCATAAAAGCCGGATGCGTTTAATCGGCAAATTCTTTAATACGCTCTTCCTCGCCCATTCTGCACACAAGCAAGTTATTGTCCTTTTCGGCCACGATGCAGTTTTCCATGCCTATGACAACAACCTTCTTCATCCCTTGAGTACAAACAATGCAGTTGCGGGTTTCGGAGAAGCATGTATCCGTGCCTATAACCACATTGCTGTTCAAGTCCCTCTGCCTGTTCTCATGCAGAGACATCCAAGTGCCAAGGTCGCTCCACCCAAAATCTGCGGGAAATACAAATATTTCATCGGCGCGCTCCATAATGGCATAGTCAACCGAGATATTGCGGCATTCAGGGAAACGCTCGTTCACCATTGCCTGCTCTTCGGGAGTAAAGAAATATTTCGACAGAGCCTCAAATACCGATGCAATAGGCGACTGGTATATTCTGAAAGCGTTCACAATTGTGGAGACATTCCATATAAAAATGCCCGCATTCCAGTAGAAATTGTTTTTTGCCACATAGGCCTCAGCAATATCAAGCGAAGGCTTCTCCTTGAAAGAGTCCACCCTGAAGATTTCCTTATTTGACAGCGTTGAGCTTCCAAGCACCGCCTCAATATAGCCATATCCTGTTTCGGGACGCGAAGGCTTTATTCCAAGCGTAAGAATGGCATCGGAGCCTGCAACAAAATTCAGCGACGAATTTATCACGCGCCTGAACTCCGCCACATCGGCCACAAAATGGTCACTCGGCGTTACCACCATATTTGCACCCGGGTCCTTTTTCTTAATTTTCCATGCTGCATAGGCAATGCATGGCGCGGTATTCCTGCGGCAGGGTTCTTTAAGTATATTACCCTCGGGCAGCATCGGCAGCTGCTCCTTGACTAAGGAGGCATACTTTTCCGAAGTCACCACCCACATTTTTTCCGGAGGACATACACCTGCAAAACGCTCAGCGGTTAGCTGCAGCAGAGACTTGCCACAGCCAAGCACATCTACAAACTGCTTGGGAGTGTCGGCCGAACTGAGAGGCCACAAGCGGTTTCCTGCACCGCCTGCCATTATAACAACATGATTAGAAACTGCCATATATCAAATGTTTAAAATTAACCAACAAACCAACAAGAACAAGAGACCATTCAATAAAACAAAACTCTCATTCCTGTGTTATACCACATATAACAGATGCGAAGATAAATAAAAAAGAAGAATTGCAAAGAAAATAAACCAAAAACATATAAGGGAAGTTTTAAAGTTCCTGTAATTGAAACACGAATATCAGCTTTTTATACTCAAAAACATGCCATTTAGGTTCTTTTGTACTGAAAACCAAAACATTTGCAGAATTTTTTTTCTATTTTAAAAATGTTTATGTACATTTGTAGCATGCATTATTGTGTAATCATCGTAATACACATTGAATTATGAAAGAGATACACCATATACTCATCCCTGCGCTATTTGCATTCTTGGGCACATTGTGGATTCACCCCAAAGTGTTGAAGATTGCAATAATGAAGAATCTGGTAGACAACCCTGATGCACGCAAGCTGCAGCGCAACCCCGTACCGGTAATGGGCGGAATTGCCGTTTTCTTCGGAATACTGATAGGCCTGTGCACTTCACAGACAATTTTTGAGAACGCCAATGTATTCATGCTCGTATCGGCAATGATGATTATGCTTTACACTGGCACTATTGACGATATTATAGACCTAACCCCAACTATACGTTTTGTAATAGAGATACTGATTGTTCTGTGGCTCATAGTGATAAACGACTCATCCATAAACAGTTTTTGGGGATTATGGGGCGTAGGAGTTATCCCTGACTTGGTTGCATGGCCTTTAACGGTATTTGCAGCTGTGGGAATTATAAATGCAGTAAACCTTATTGACGGCGTGAACGGCCTTTCATCGGGATTCTGCTTTATGGCATCTACCCTTTTTGCAATAATGTTCTACTATTCCGGTAACACCGTAATGTGTACGCTTGCAGTTTCAGCAAGCGGAGCGATTGTGCCATTCTTCCTGCACAATGTATTCGGCAAAAGCACAAAGATGTTTATTGGAGACGGAGGCACATTGGTTATAGGAACAATGATGTCAATGTTTGTGATAAGCATTCTTGACGAAAATTCGCTCTCGGCGTCATACGCACTCAAAGGAATGGGGCTTATACCTTTCACATTGGCAATTCTGGCTGTACCCATATTTGACACTCTGAGAGTTATGTCAACAAGAATGCTGCATGGTTCATCACCCTTCCACCCCGACAAGACACATCTCCACCACATGTTTATAGACTTAGGGTTCTCGCATGTTGGAACAACCGTGTCAATTTTGTCGCTCAACTTCCTGATTGTAGCGTCATGGTTTCTTTCATACAAATTAGGCGCTTCAGTAGAAGTCCAGCTCTACATTGTACTCGCATTGAGCATAATGGTTACCTTTGTTTTCTACAATTTTGCAAAAAGGCAGATAGCAAAGCAAGGGAAAGCGCTTGTATTCTTTGAGAAAATAGCCAAGTCAATGCAGTTTGAGAAAAAAGGAATATGGGAATTCGCACAAAAGACAATAGACAAACTTTAATAAGGCAAATAAAACAGATAAGCAGGCATGCATGAAATGGTATGCCCGCTTATCTGTTCAGGCTATTGTATGGAAATCCAAGTTCCTAAAGCCAAAGCATTCAAAATGCAGTTCCGGCTATTTTCCTGGTTATAATTCAGAAACTTAAACAGCTCCTTATAGAGCTAATGCCAATGAGCTTATCATATCTTGCGCCAAATTCCCTATGATATATATATATCAGGTATTCATTTTCAGTATTAAAGAAATCACCCTCAGAGTGGGCTGTTTCTCCAGTTGAAGCGTTATTGGGAAGCCACACATACTGATAGTTGTAAAGGCCAAGCTTCAACAGCTGCGTAGAATGGTAATACCCTTCATTGGCATCATAATCAAGTTTGGAGAATTGAGAAAACTCGTTGTTGCACAGGTCGCCAAGCAGATAATAGCTCCCGCCGGTGCGAAATGGCGCTTCAAGGGCAAAGTGAACATAAACATAATCGGCCTCAATAGGTGAGCCGTACCCCTCAAGCGTATTCACAAAGTAACGTCCATTTTCATCGGTGTAGTTGGAACGGCTGCACCGCTTCTCGTCAATGTAGAGCAGTGCATGGTATTCATCGCCATGCAAAAAGACCTCTTCTACATTCATTGACGGGGAATTTGGGTCGGTAAGCTCAAAACGGCGGTACTCGTTGCCGGCATTGAATATAAGCTTGTCATTATGTACATATTCAAGCGTACTGCCAGTAATATATGTAGGGACTATGCCGGACACAGCATTATCCCTGCGCCTGTTCTGGTATACCACAGGAATAATGTCACTCGAAGGCGAAGATATGCTGTAGCCTGAATAACCTACCTTGAACGACAGCTGCTGCTCATTCTCATTCAGCGTTCTGTCAGTATCCCCGCTTACCGATGCTTCAACGGATACCTTAGGCTCTACTACTGAAAACTCAAAAAGCGCAACCGGCACATCTGTTTCCGCCTCATCATCAAACACCTCTACCCTATAGTTCCCCGACAGCAAAAGCGATACATTTTCGCAAGGGATTGTAAAGCTGTAACGCGTATAAAGATTAGTAGTGTTCACAGAGTTCTCCCAATCCTCAATAAGCACATCGTTAAAGCCGCCAAGATAATCAATGGAATGCAAGTCAGAGGGTTTCCAGTTCGCATCGCAATGGGTTACGCGAAAGAAGTATCTGTGATATGTATGCGACATCTCATCGAACGAAAAGAGCATTGAATCGTCACTGCCGAGCGTCATCACAGGCAGCGCCCCCCAAACACCGTTAAGCGTCATCCCAAGCGAACGCACCGAAGGTGTATTAGAGTGCACAAATTGCGCCTCGGCCACAGAAGGCATAAGCAGCAAAAGAAGCAGTACATTTATATTCCTGACAAAATCAAAGCATCTTCTTGGCATAGTTTTTTCATATTTGCAGCGAAGATAGAAAATTAAAAAGAATATTTTCGTATATTTACATAAATTATAGCGCCATGAAGAGACATCTATCATTCATACTGCTCCTGCTGTTGAGCGCAAGCGCCGTGGCACAGGAGAGAATCTTTGACAGGAGTGACAGCATTTTCATAGAGAAAATACTCTCTAAGCACAGCATCCGCAAATACAGTACAACAGGAGAGCTCGCCCTTGCAGTTGCAAGCGAGTTCATAGGCAGGGAATATGTGGCAGGAACGCTTGAGAACGGCAGAAAAGAGCCACTGTACATAAGCTGCACAAAATTGGACTGCACCACATTTGTTGAGCTTGCAACAGCCATCACCGTTACCATAGCAAGCGGCGAGAAGGGGTTTAACGCAGTTAGCAAAAACCTTGAAAAGATACGCTACCGCAACGGAGTGCGCGACGGATATGCCAGCCGCCTGCACTACACAACATGGTGGATTGACGACAACATTAAAAAAGGCATAATAGAAGAGGCTACTAATCTTTCACAGCACAAACAGCAGCCTCTTAATCTGCATTTTATGAGCAGAAACAGCGATAAATACCCCGCCCTCAAGGACAATGCACCGATGCGGGCGAAGATTGAAGAACTTGAAAAGCCGTTCCGCGGAATAACAATAAGCTACATACCCAAAGCACTGCTGAATCTTGACCGCAACAAGCTCAAAATTGAGAACGGAGACATAATAGCACTGGTGACAACCACTGACGGGCTTGACATCTCGCATGTAGGATTTGCCTTTTGGAAGAATGGCAACCTGCATCTGCTGCACGCATCAAGCGCAAAGAAAATGGTCATAAAGGATGCACAAACACTGCACAGCTATCAGAAGAACAAGAAGAAGCAGACTGGAATCAGAGTTCTGCGCATAAAATAAGCGGGCAATCAAAGTTACCCGCTTACTGCATTTACAATTCCTATACTCTAATTACTCCAAAGCGCCCTTGTTTGCAGCATCAATCATAGCCTCGCTTGCATAGAGATAAACCTCAACACGGCGGTTCTCCGCACGTCCGGCAGCAGTCGCATTGTCGGCAACAGGCTCTTTTGAACCCATACCCTCAACAGACTTTATCTGTGAAGCAGGAACACCCAATGAAAGAAGGTACTCGGCAACAGCCTCTGCACGGTTTACAGAGAGAGGGTTGTTGATTCTGTCAGAACCGGTAGAGTCGGTATGGCCAAAGATTGCAATGTCGGCATCGCTGAACTCCTTGAGCACTTTTGAGAACTCCTGAAGACTTGCCTTTGAAGCATACTTGAGGTCATACTTGTTGGTATCAAAAAGAATGCCGGAATCAAAGGTCACCTTCACTGCTGTAAGGTCATTTGCATCCTTAACTTTTTCAACCTCGGCATTTTTAATCTCAGCCGCCGCAGCAGCAGCCTTGTCCATTCTCTTGCCAATAAGAATGCCTGCACCAGTACCCACCGCTGTACCAACAGCAGCACCAATAGCTGTATTTCCGGCAAGCTTGCCTACAAGAGCACCAAGCGCAGCACCGCCTGCAGCGCCAATCACACCGCCTTTTGCTGTATTGTTCCATGTAGTACATCCAGTAAACAGGAATGCAGCACACAGCAACATACAAACTGACTTAACAAAATTCATCTTCATAATATATACACAATTAAGTTAATATTCAAAATAGCGCTGCAAAGTTAGTTATTTGGCATCATTCTGCAAAAAGAAATCCGCATTTACAGCAAACGGCAACAAAAAAAACCGAAAACAGGCGCTAAGAAGACGAGATACACTTCGCCGGCCATAGATATATTTTTAATAAAATTCAAACAGCATCTGAATATATTTTTGTAAATTTGCATCAAATACACTTGATACAAACAATATCTATATAAAATGGCAGAATTAAAAGACCTAACCAAACGCAGTGAGAGCTATTCACAGTGGTATAACGACCTGGTACTGAAGGCAGACCTTGCTGAACAGTCACCGGTAAGAGGCTGTATGGTTATCAAGCCCTACGGCTATGCAATCTGGGAGAAAATACAGAGAACTCTTGACGACATGTTCAAGGAGACAGGACACATGAACGCATATTTTCCTCTGCTTATCCCAAAATCATTCCTCAGCCGCGAAGCCGAGCATGTTGAAGGTTTCGCAAAGGAGTGCGCAGTTGTAACCCACTACCGTTTGAAGAACGCCGAAGATGGCAGCGGCGTCGTAGTTGACCCGGCAGCAAGGCTTGAAGAGGAGATGATTATCCGCCCCACATCGGAGACTATCATCTGGAGCACATACAAAAACTGGATACAGTCGTACCGCGACCTCCCTATCAAGGTTAACCAGTGGGCAAATGTAATGCGCTGGGAGATGCGCACCCGCCTGTTCCTGCGCACCGCCGAATTCCTTTGGCAGGAAGGCCACACAGCTCACGCCACACGCGAAGAGGCCGAAGAAGAGACACTGACCATGCTCCATGTGTACAATGACTTTGCAAACAACTACATGGCTTTGCCGGTTGTAATGGGCGTAAAGAGTGCCAACGAGCGTTTTGCCGGCGCACTTGACACTTACACAATCGAGGGCATGATGCAGGACGGCAAGGCGCTTCAGTGCGGAACTTCACACTTCCTTGGACAGAATTTTGCCAAGGCATTCAACGTACAGTTCGTCGACAAGAACAACAACCTTGAGCATGTATGGGCAACATCATGGGGCGTATCAACACGTTTGATGGGAGCGCTCATCATGACCCACTCCGATGACAACGGACTTGTTCTGCCTCCGGCACTTGCACCAATACAGGTTGTTATTATACCTATTTGCAAGAACGAAGAGCAGCTAAGCACAATCAAGAGCAAGGTAAACCCAATGATTGCCGAACTCAAGAAACTCGGCATTACCGTAAAATTCGACGATGCCGACAACAAGCGTCCCGGATTCAAGTTCGCAGAATATGAGCTCAAGGGAGTGCCTGTACGCTTAGTTCTTGGTGCACGCGACATAGAAAACGGAACAATCGAGGTTATGCGCCGCGACACCCTTGAGAAGGAGACACGTCCTATTGAGGGCATTGTAGAGTATGTAAAGCAGCTTCTTGACGACATTCAGAAAAACCTTCACGCCAAGGCGCTTGCAATGCGCGAGCAGAACACACGCACAGTGGAGACATACGAAGAGTTTAAGACTGAAATTGAGAAGGGCGGTTTCATTTACGCACACTGGGACGGCACTCCTGAAACCGAAGAGAAAATCAAGAACGACACCAAGGCCACCATCCGCTGTATTCCTATCGGATGGGACGAGACACCGGGAACATGCATGGTAACCGGCAAGCCTTCGGCACGCAGAGTTCTCTTTGCAAGAGCATATTGATTCCTGCAAATATATAAACAGCGAGTGGCAGATGACAATTGTCATCTGCCACTCGCTGTTATATAGCACTTATATATACAAAAAAGTTTTGCTGCACAGAAGAGAACGACGAAACTCCGAGAATACAAGATTTGAGGGCTCCTGTCCTTTGTAATCCACCGGCTCTCTAAAGCTACCCGAAGGCGTGGCCCGCCATTGGACAATGTGAAGCTGACTCGGTTTTCGATAATAATTGATGAGTTTCCCAGTCAATCGGTACAGCAAAACCGTACACAAACATAAGAAGCTTTTTTCATGAAAACAAGCATTTTCGCCAGAAAAGAGGTTTTTTTGTGAAAATTATTCTATTATATACCTTTTTTCACAAAAATAGACCCGCCATAATATGAAAACAACACTGCCGGCCGGCAGAACTGAAAAGCAGAATTCCGCCGTTTGCCCCATCCGGCTTATCTCCTGCAGCGACTGTTCCATGCCCCTGCAGCAATAAAAGACAGGCACTGCCCATGGGCAGTGCCTGTAAATCACTATCTAAGCAGGAAGCCGGCAATTACTTTACCTTGTCCACGATAGCCTTGAAAGCAGCGGGGTTGTTCAAAGCGAGGTCAGCGAGAACCTTGCGGTTAATCTCAATACCTGCCTTGTGAAGAGCACCCATCAGCTGTGAGTAAGACATACCCTCAAGACGAGCTGCTGCATTGATACGCTGAATCCAAAGTGCGCGGAACTCACGCTTCTTGTTACGACGGTCACGGAATGCGTATGTCAAACCCTTCTCCCAAGTATTCTTGGCAACGGTCCATACGTTCTTTCTTGCACCAAAGTAACCTCTGGTCAAACCTAAAATTTTCTTTCTTCTTGCTCTTGAAGCAACGTGATTTACTGATCTTGGCATAGTTTTAAATTCTTTTGAATGT
>JAFXAR010000045.1 GCA_017516885.1 Bacteroidaceae bacterium | reverse complement strand
TCAGCAGCAGGGCGCCATCTTGCTCATCAACTCTCAGGAGGTTGCCGCAGTAGTATTCCCGCTTGGGGTCTGTGCCCACAAGGTAGTGCATAAAGATATTCATGGGAACGTACAGCCCGAATTCGTTCTCCACATCACCGTATTTGTTGGCGATTTTCTCTGCAAGTTCCTTCAATGGAGCGATGTCACCTCTTACGGTGTATGTGTAAATGCAAGGGTCGGGCTCGCCGCAGTCATCGCTGTCCTCAAGCGGGTTCTCATCGGTATAAAAAGCCTTGTCGTAACACTCCTTTGCCTTTTGCTTGTCGATGAAGAAGCCGAACTCCTCTTTTCCCCAACGGTAGAGGTCACCAATCTCTCTGTATGCCCACCTGCGGTCATCTTCTCCAAGGTCATCGGCATTCTCAACCAGCAGGCGTGTGTAGTCGAACGGGGTGTAAGCATTCAATATCCACACAACATCCGTTATATTGTTAAGCAGGTGGTTTCCGGCTTTGCACACTTTCCCGAACAAAGCCTCAGCTTCTCCTTCATTGCTTTCGAACAGCGGAGTGTCAAGGAACTCGTAACGCTCGATAGAAACAGTCTCGCCACTATCGGGGTCGGTATAAAGCTCTTCCCGAGTGCGCCAACTGTGGTACATGCCGGCAAGCACTATGCAATCTGTTATGCAACTGTCCATAGCAAGCAGCCACTCTTTATCTCCGGAATGCAGGAAACGCATATAAGAAATATTGTACAACAGAGCTTTCCTTATAAGATAGTCACTTATCTTTTTGTTGCCCGAGTGCACAGAGTCGAAAATCTTCTTTACGCACTCATCGGGTGCGGCAACAGCCTGCGAAACGGTAAACGGGAGCTCATTGTGTTTGTCAGAAGCCTCATCGGCCAGATAGAACAGGAATTCATCCAATTCTTCCCATTCATACTCGCCATTCAGTGCCCTGCACTGCTCGACAATGCAGAATCCCTGCTCACAGTTGTCTTCAGTGTAGTAGCATACAAGAAGCATGCCTTGTAGCTGCTTGCTTGCCGCTGTGATAATTTCATCGCACTCGCTTTTCCCATTTAGCATGTTGAATGCCCAACAGATAGTCTGCTCTGCGTCTTTTCTCTCGAGTTTATAACCATTGGCGGCAAGCAACGGAGCGAAAGTCTCCGCCATTTCATTATACTTTGCGGCATTGTCGGTATATACATACATTGTAGAGGGTTTTGTCCTCACAAGCTTGCCATCTTTTGAAGTATATGTAATAACGATGTTGGGATAGTCACCAAATTCGACATAGTCGAACAGAATATCGGGGAAATGAGCTACAACCTTTTCCACAAGTTCATTGAACCTTTTGAGCGTGTCGGGGTCATAGCCGGTGTAATTGAAACTTTTGTCATTGAATTCAAGCCCATAGAACTCGCCCTCAAAATTATCGGGTCTCTCCTCGAACTTATACAACTTGTTAAGTTCCTTAGCATAGTTATTTACCAGTTCCTGATTCTTGTTGTCCTTTGCGCTAAGCTCTAAAATCCATTCTACCATAGTAATTTCTGTTATTTTTGTGTAATATAGAAACTTTTTTCAAAATTTCAAAAGAAGTTACATCTGTGATTGAACTTTGTATTGTAATGGATAGATATACAGGTAGTTACATAATAGTTAATTTATATTAAAATGTGTAATCTCGCTTTTCCCGCTTTCCGCAAGGCTCTGTTTTTGCCGTTGAATTCTGCCTTAACCTTTACTCCAGCGAGTTCTGCCTTTACTGGTAAAAAAAGAAGAACCCATTGAATTTTTTGGGTTCTTCTCTCATTTTTTATTCTTTCCTTGGGTGGTCCGCATTATAGTGGAGGCCGCGGCTCTCCTTGCGTTCCATTGCCCAGCGCATTATAAGATAGCCCACATTGATTACGTTGCGAAGCTCGCACAGTTCGCGGCTCACGACGCTCCGCTTAAATAGCTCCTCGGTTTCTTCGTACAGAAGGTCAAGCCTGTTCCAGGCGCGCTTGAGGCGGAGGTCGGTGCGCACAATGCCAACGTATGTGCTCATGATTTGCTGCACCTCCTTGGCATCCTGCGAAATGAGCACCATCTCCTCGTTCATCTTTGTGCCCTCGTCGTTCCACTCGGGGATTTCCTCTTTGTAGCTGTATTCGCATAGGTGCTCAAGCGAGTGTCTGGCTGCGGCGTCGGCATAGACTACGGCCTCTATGAGCGAGTTGCTTGCCAGGCGGTTGCCGCCGTGCAGGCCGGTGCATGAGCATTCTCCCACGGCATAGAGCCTGTGTATGCTCGATGCTGCGTTGAGGTCTACCTTAATGCCGCCGCAAAGGTAGTGCGCTGCCGGAGCAACGGGTATGTAGTCTTTGGTTATGTCAATGCCAAGGGAGAGGCATTTTTCGTATATATTGGGGAAGTGGCGCTTTGTCTCCACGGGGTCTTTGTGGGTGACGTCAAGATACACATGGTCATCGCCGCGCAGCTTCATCTCATTGTCAATGGCGCGGGCTACAATGTCGCGCGGTGCAAGCGAGAGACGGGGGTCGTACTTGTGCATGAATTCCTTGCCGTCCTTGGTGCGCAGTATTCCGCCGTATCCGCGCATGGCTTCGGTTATGAGGAACGATGGCCTGTCGCCTGGATTGTAGAGGGCGGTGGGGTGGAACTGCACAAATTCCATATCCTGCACCGTTCCCTTGGCACGGTATACCATGGCTATGCCGTCGCCGGTTGCAACAAGGGGGTTGGTTGTTGTCTTGTATACCGCTCCGCAGCCGCCTGTTGCCATGAGCGTCACTTTGCTAAGGAATGTGTGTACCTCGTTGGTGGCAATGTCAAGAACGTATGCTCCGTAGCACTCAATGCCGGGTGTCTGGCGCGTTACCTCTATTCCCAAATGGTGCTGTGTGAGGATTTCAATTGCAAAATGGTTGTCGAATATGGTGATGTTAGGGTGCTTGCGCACGGCCTTTATAAGTGATTCCTGTATCTCGGCGCCTGTGTTGTCGGCATGGTGGAGTATGCGGAACTCGGAGTGCCCGCCTTCGCGGTGAAGGTCAAACTCGCCCTTTTCGTTGCGGTCAAATTCCACTCCCCAGTCAATGAGCGCCTGAATTTGCGAAGGGGCTTCGCGCACAACTTTCTCCACTGCTGCGCGGTCACTTATGTGGTCGCCGGCAATCATGGTGTCCTCAATGTGCTTTTCAAAATTGTCTACAAGCGTGTTTGTTACCGATGCTACGCCCCCTTGTGCAAAGAATGTGTTTGCCTCCTCAAGCGTGGTCTTGCAAATGAGCGCCACATTGCCTTTGTGGGCAACCTTAAGCGCATAACTCATTCCGGCTATGCCGGAACCAATCACCAAAAAATCGAATCTCTTTACCATATTGACAATTTGTTGCGGGCGAGGTTGGGTCTATATGGGTTTCTCGGCTCAAAGTTGTCGCCCTTCTCTTCATTGCGTAAAAATACAAAAAAATACAATAACAGATTCTCTTGTGGCAATTTTTCGTGAAAAAACACTATTTTTACAAAGTATTTTGCTTTACCGTCATGAGAAAATCAACGATACTTCTTCTGCTATTCTTTCCGCTGCTGCTTGCTGCGCAGCAGGCCGGGAGCATTAAACGCTCTATTGACCGTTTGCTGAACGATGCGCTTTTGCAGACAAGCGATGCCTCTGTGATGGTGTACGACCTTGATGCCGATTCCCTGCTTTATGCACACCGGGAGCATAAGATTGTGCGTCCGGCATCGGTGCAGAAGGTGCTGACCTCAGTTGTTGCGCTTGAGAAACTGGGCGTGGAATATACAATGGATACTGAACTTTTCAAGGAGCGCAGGAATGGTTCGTGCAATCTTTATGTAAAAGGCCGCATGGACCCGCTTTTCAATGATAAGGATATGGCTGCGATGGCAAAGATGGCGGGCAAGGGCATGGTTGTGGATACCCTTTTTGCCGATTGCTCGTTTACCGATTCGCTCTATTGGGGCAGCGGCTGGATTTGGGACGACAATCCTTACGGTTTCCAGCCCTATCTGTCGCCGCTTATGGTGTGCGGCGGAGCGGTTGAGGTTGTTGTGAAGCCCGCCTCAAAGGGCAAAGCCCCGCATTTCAAGGTGACACCGGAATCGTCGTTCTATTCGGTTGTGAATGAGGCGCGGAGCAAAACTCCGGCCCTTGGCAAGCTCACTATCCTGCGCGATTGGCTTGAGGACAGCAATCTTATACGCATAAGGGGAAACTGCGAAAATGAGTATAAGGAAAAGATAAATATGTACAAATCGGCCGATTTCTTTCTGGCAATGCTTGTGGAGAAGCTGAAAGCCGAAGGGGTTGAGGTAAAGGCGGTTGCTTTTGGCAAAGTGCCTAATGGCGCTCAGCTTGTGCATACGGTGCGCCGCCCCTTGGCTGATGTTGTTGATGAGGCTCTTATGGAGAGCGACAACCTTTGCGCCGAGGCGATGCTGTTTCACATTGCCGCAACGGTAAATTCCGCTCCGCTTTCAATGGAGCAGGGCTGCAAGGTCATTGCAGGGTTTGCCGACAAGCAGCTGGGAGCTTCTAAGGGATATAATATTGCCGATGGTTCGGGCCTTTCAACCTACAACTATCTCTCGGCCGATATTTTAATGCGGGCGCTGAAGTATGCTCACCGCGACAAGGAGATTTTTAACGTGATATTCAAGCATCTGCCGCTGTCGGGTGTCTCTGGTACAATGCAGCACCGTACCAAGGAGACTGCGGCGTACAAGCGTGTTCGTGCAAAGACCGGAACGGTGCGGGGCGTATGCACCCTTGCCGGATACGCAGTGGCATCAAACGGCCATAAGCTGGCATTTGTTATACTGAACAGCGGCTCGCAGAAGTCGTCGCCGGTCCGCAAGTGGCAGGACAAGATTCTGGAAATTCTCTGCAAGTAGCATCTATTGCTCTTTTGTGGCGTTGATGTTCCGCATCAGCTGCTCATATCCGCACCGTTCTACTGCCGAATGGGCGAACAGACTGTCATACTCCTCCTTGGTCAGTGAGAGCCACCGCTCCCTTGTCATTTGCAGCAGTGCGGGTTTGGGCTGCAGTTCGGGAATGCTGTTTGGCGCTGCTGATTTGTTGTGCGGGCAAGAGCGCTGGCAGCAGTCGCATCCGTAAAAGCAATTTTTCATCTTTTTACCGATGTTTTCGGGGAGTTCACCGCGGTGCTCTATTGTAAGATACGAAAGGCATTTGCGGGCGTCTATTCCCTCTTCGCTGAGCGCAGCGCCGGGGCATGCTTCTATGCACTTGCGGCAGTTGCCGCAGTGGCTGCCGGCAAATGGCTTGTCATATTCAAGTTCAATGTCAACAAGCAGTTCGCCTAAAAAGAAATATGAACCTTTGCCGGGTATTATAAGCTGGCGGTTGCGTCCTATCCATCCCAATCCGGCCTGCACGGCCCAGTAGCGTTCAAGCACCGGCGCTGAATCGCAGAATGGACGGCCGTTGCAGGGTGTCTTGCTCCTTATGCTGTTGAGCAGCATGAACAGACGCTCTTTCACTGCCTTATGGTAGTCTGCCCCCTGCGCATAGTGTGAAATCCCTTCAACAGCCCTTGCCGGGCAGTAGTTCATAGCCACAACTATTATGCTTTTGCACCCTTCGGCAAGCAGGGTGGGGTTGTAGCGCTTTTCTCTGTTGCGCTCAAGGTAGTGCATGGTGGCATGATGGCCTTTCCCAATCCAGCTGTCGCAGAATTCTGCAGCTGTGCTGCATACGGCCTCTGCCTTTGCAATGCCGCATACGTCAAAGCCGAGGCGCTGCGCCTCGGCTTTGACGTATTGTGTTATTGAACTTGCTGTCATTACTCGAACACCTTGAATGAGTATCCTTGCTCAAGCAGCCAGTCAATGGAGCGGGGCAGTGCGTACCTGAGATTGCTCTCGGAACGCATGGAGTCGTGGAACGTGATTATTGAACCGTTGCGCGTGAATTTCTTCACTTTCGCAAGCACGTCCTCGCCGTAGAGGCGGAAGCTGTAGTCTCGTGTAACAAGGTCCCACATGACAAACTGGTAGCGCTTGCTCAGCTCTTCGTACTGCATGCGCCGCAGCAGTCCATGAGGCGGCCTGAAGAGGTTGCTGTGAATGAAGGCGTCTGCCTGGTCAACATTCTCGACATACTCCTTGGTGCTTGTGAACAGTCCCTTGAGGTGGTTGAATGTGTGGTTGCCCACTCTGTGACCGTTCTCTACAACCTGCATATATTCCTGGGGGAACTTATGCACGTTGTCGCCCACCATAAAGAATGTAGCCTTTATGCCGTATCGTCCCAGAAGGTCCACTACCCATGGGGTAATTACCGGTATCGGCCCATCGTCAAAGGTCAGGTAAACGGCCTTCTCGTCAGGGTTCATACGCCAAAGTGCCTTTGGGTATATTCTGCGGAAAAATTCAGGGACCTGTTCTATAAACATATACAGCAGTAACTTCTAAATGGTTTATTAAGTGACATATAAAAAATAATCTGCATCATTTTGTTAATGGATAAATAGCTGCTAAAAATGAAACATCTTATTTTTTAAACGTCACTAAATGCCTGCATTCTTTTGGCTTTTCTTCTCAATTCGCTCCAGATGCTTCTTCAGCTTTTCAAAAATGGCATCCATCTGCTTCATTTCGCTCGACTCTTCAGCTGTAAGGTCGGCCACTTTTTTGAATATCTTAACGTGGTCTCTAATATCCTCCCTGTCATTAAACTGCCTGTTCTTTGACATGTACGAGGTTGAAAGCCTTGTCATCTGCTTTACGGCGCTGTCAATCTTTTTGGGGTCGTGCTGGAAGTACTTAAGCAACTCAATGGCGTCGCACAGATTGGAGACGTGGGCAATGCTTCTTGATGACAGTTTCTTTGACCCAAAGCTGTTGTACCACCTGACAAAACTGTATTCCCTTTCAAAGGCTATGCCCAAAATCTCCGCTGCGCGCTTCTGCAGCAGCTCCAAGGTCTTGCCGTCAAGTATCTTTTGCTCTTGAGGGGTGTTCTGCTCCCACTCAAGCATCTGCATATAAATGCTTGCAACAAGGATTGAATTGTCGTTGGCAGTATTGCGTGAATCGCTTGCGTCAAAAGGAATAATGTCGTTCGGGAATTCTGTATACCATTTTTCAAGGACATTCAGTGTCTTTGATGCAAGTTCCCTTAATTGAACAAGATTCTTTTCTATTTTATCCTTGTTGCTGCTCAAGCTCTCTTTGCAGAACAGGGTGTCAATCTCTGCGGCCTTTTTTGTGCTGTTTTTTGCTGTTGCCAGTTCTTCCTCAAGCAACCGGTTCATCCCATTCATCTCGGCATTTTCTTTTTTCAGTTTTCTGGCCTCATCCTGCATCAGTGCAGCAAGCATGTATAGCTGGTTGCGCAGAGTGCTTACTGAGTGCCTGATGGTCTCGTCGGCATAGTAGTTGCCGTACTCCTTGAAACCTCCCCATTTGTAGCGGTTCATCATGTTGTCGTAGAGCTTGTCTACATCGTAAATGCCGTCATCTACCCCCCATTTGAATGGAGTAATCCTATAGGCAAGGCCTTCGCACTGGAAGAAATCCTGCAGTTCAATTGGGTAATTGCTGCCACCCACTGTTATGGCCATGTAAATGGGACGTTCCCATTTTGCATTGGCAAGCATGTCGAGAATGAGCAGTTCGTGGCGTGCAAGGCTCAATGACAGTCCCATATTTCTTCTGCCCTCCAATTTGAAATCAATTTCCATTCTTTCAGGCATAGTTTTTTTGCCGCTCTTTATAGCTTCGGGAATTCTCATGCCTGAACGCTTGATGGCCTCAGCGTCAACAGGAATGGTCACGAAATGGGGCATCATAGGCTGCGTTACATCGTATTTTGCAGTTTGGGCAATGTAGTTTTTCAGGTCTTGAGTATAATACATAAGCTCCTGCATGTTGTCACTGCTGCTACCAAAGCGGTTGTGCTTCTTTATCTCCAGCTCAATCTCCTCCAAGCGTTCATTTAAACTCTCTACAACGTTTCGCTTGGCATAGGAAATCATCTCTTCAACAGCCTTTCTCTCCTTTGTATTTGCTCCTGCGCCAAGAATCCAGTGCTTTGTAACATAGTTCATGTCAAAAAGTTCGTTCTTGAGTTCGGGGTGCTGTTCAAGGTATTTGTCAATCTCCTCTGCGAAATCAATGGGGATAAAGCTTATATCGGCATTCTTGCTCTCCTCGTAGTCTTTCCTCTGCCATGTTATGGGCAGTGCAGGGGAGTCGTATGCGGGACTTCTCATCTGGTCAATATACCAGTCGGCCGAAAGGTACGAAAGGTTGCACACGCGTGCATCTGTGCGGTTCTCTTCAACCTCCTGGTTGTACCATAGCGGGAAGGTGTCATTGTCGCCGCATGTGTAGATTATTGGACAGCCCTCTTGCGGGAGTGTATTGAGGTAGTTCAGGCCAAAGTCGCGGCAGGCGTAGCGTCCGCTGCGGTTGTGGTCGTCCCATGTCTGTGAAAGCATCTGCACAGGCACAAGCAGGCATAGGAATGCAACAGCTGAACTTATTATAATATTTTCTTTCTTTGTTACCTCCTGTATCAGCTGTGCCAGTCCGGCAACGCCCAGTCCAATCCAAATAGCAAATGCGTAGAACGAACCGGCAAATGCATAGTCACGCTCGCGCGGCTGTCCGGGTGTTTGGTTCAGGTAGAGCACAATGGCGATGCCGGTCATGAAGAAGAGCATGAATACAACCCATAGCTGCTTCTTTCCTTCCTTTCCCTTCATCAGCTGCCATACAATGCCCAGAAGTCCCAAAATAAGCGGCAGTGCAAAGTATACGTTGCGGCCCTTGTTCTCCTTCAGTTCCTTGGGCATTGCGTCAATGTCGCCCTCTATGATTTTGTCCATGACAGGTATTCCGGTTATCCAGTTGCCATATTCGGGCTCGCCATTGCCCTGTATGTCATTCTGTCTTCCCACAAAGTTCCACATGAAATATCTCCAGTACATGTGGTTCATCTGGTATCTTGTCATGTAGGTAAGGTTGTCCCACTGTGTAGGCATACGCACAAACCTTGGGTCTCTCTTGTACATTTGGTAGTCGGGGTATTTGGCGTCAACCCGGTTTGTTACCTTTCTGCCTATCCACTCTTCGTAAGCCGCTGCATGTTGTGTGCTGAACATGCGCGGGAATAGCATGTTCTGCTCAAATTCATACTCCTTGTTATGTCCAATAAGCTTGTACTTGCCGTCAGATGTGCGGGCGTAAATTGGAGAGGTTTCTTTGGTAACAGCCTTACTGTTCTCGCCGATTTTCACTTCCGACTCGAATCCCGGCCCATAGAACAGCGGTCGCGAGCCGTACTGCTCGCGGTTGAGGTACGACCCCAATGTGAAAATGTCCTCAGGCGAATTCTGGTCCATGGGAGTGTTAGCCGCCGAGCGTATCACAATGAGCGCATACGACGCATATCCAATCATAATGGTGAACATGCAGAGGAAAATAGTGTTTATCACCCTGTAGCTTATAAG
>JAFXAR010000044.1 GCA_017516885.1 Bacteroidaceae bacterium | reverse complement strand
TGTAGCAACGCCTTTAGTTATGGCGCGTGCAGCCTCAATAGCTGTTAATGACGGAAATATGGCAAAGACAAGATTCCTTATGGATGAAGCCGTTGAGCAGATAAATGTAATAGATTCCGAAGAGGCATACAGCCTTAAGGAAAATATGATATTCACCTCTCGCGGACATGATAAAATCCGCAGGGCAAATGTAGGCGGCAAGACCGGTACTCCGGAACGCGGGTGGATACATCCCGATCCAAAATTCAAGACAGAAGCGGACTCTATCCTTAAGCCCAATGATGCTTGGTATATGTGCTTTGTCGAGGGCGTTCAAGTTCCAAGATTCGATAAGGCTACCGGAGAAACTGTAAGAGACAACACAAATCTGGCAATAGCCGTGCGTTTGGAGAGAACCGGTGACGCCGGCGGTTCAGGTCGTGCAGTTGATGTGCTAAAGGACATTGTATTTGAAGTCCTTGAAGAACTCGGGTATGTTGAAAAGGTTAAAAACGAGAGTTATTACGATAGGCGTGGCATAACCAGCGGCTGGGGCGAGGAATACATAAATCGTGGACAATATCATAAATTCAAATTGGAACAATAAATCAATAAATATGGGAAAAGGTTTTTTTGGCAAGATCGCCGAACTTATAAACGGTAAGGAGGAGCAGAAAGATGATCCTCAAGTGCAGAGTGTTTCAAAGAGCACTAACGCCATCCAGCTTGTGGATGAAGTGATGCAGGCTGTTGGGGATTCCATGAAAAAGAATTTCGGAGGGCAGAAGATGGACCTGAAGGACAAAATTCTGGTATTGTGGGTAATTGATTCAATGCAGTTTACTCTTCTAAATACAGATGCATTCAGAGAAGAGCTTGGTACTACGCTTTACAATGAGCAGGGGCTTGTATTCAAGGATTTTGATATAAAGCAGATTTCGGGTGAACCGGACAAGGGCTTGTCTGAGATTGCCGAAGGATTGTATATAGAACTGCGTGGCAATGTCGTGCAGGAGGTGAAGCCTGATGCTAAAATGCAGCGTGCAAGAGTGTCGTCAATACAGGGGCATGGCTCTACTGTTGATGCATGTTACATCCTTGATGCCAAGGTGCTTTCCAAGTGCAATTGCAATATTGGAATAGGGCGTACTCCTATGCTTGATAATGGGCGCATGCGCGTAAACCATATAGTGGTGGACGACAATGAGAATTCTCCCCAATTTGAGAAAAACAAGTATGTGAGCCGTAATCACGCGCATATAAATTACCGTGAAAAGGATGGCTTCAGGCTTTTCGTTGATAGCGGAGGTACTTCAGCGGCCTTCAAGCGCACATATATACAGAGAGGGGAAAATATAATAAAGCTTGAGAATACAATGGTTCCCGTGCCCCTGCTGGACGGTGATATTATAATCTTGAGCAAGAATGTTTATTTGATGTTCAATAAAGAAAACTGTTAATTCGATATGGGAATATTTAAGTCTTTCTTAGATAAATTCAAACCAACTGAGGGTAATTCAGATATTATCAAAGATAAAAAGCCGGATGGGGATTCTTCAGAACTTACAAACCAGAAGATGGTTGATGAACTTTGTGAGCATTTTGAGTATGTGATGCGCAAGGAGTCCTTTGAGGATGTGGTTGTTTTTCCTACATACTTCAGGGTGTTGCTTACAAGCAGTGATTATGAATCGCGCAAGAGCATGTTCAAGATTATAGTTCCCAAGGTTATACAAAAGTATTACGGTATAATAAAGAAGTACAAGGAGAAGTATCCTGAATCTTTGATTAAGGTAAAGTACTGGCTGTTCCAGTTCTCTCCATGCCAAGTGGAAGAGGTTGAGAATAACGGAAGTCTTCTGCTTGTGCGCCAGGGGCATGTGACCTCAATTGCCGAGATTGAGTCGCCCGATGTTGCCGTAAGCACCAATACCCCGGCTATGAGCTTTAACCCTGGCAGAGTTTCTCTCAGGCTTGACAAATCTATTATCGACCATAATAACTGCAATATTGACTGGGAGTCAATCAAAGGGCTTGAGGTTGTAAATGAGAGCGAATTCAGGTATAAGTATGATGAGGATTTGGATGATGACCTCAAGGCTATTGATTCAAAGCGCATGAGCAATGAGAGAGAGGCAATTGCCGAACTCAGGATGTCCACTTCAGGCGGTAATTTCACTTATGACATTTATGACACCCTTGTATATGTGTCGGGACAGAATGACAAGCGCAAAGGTTCATCTTTCATAAAATTGCCAATAGAATCATTGCCCGATTCTTGCCTGCAGATAAAGCATGTAGGAAACGGAAGATTCCAAATTGCTGCATTCATAACCACAGTTCTTAATCAAAAACCGATGAAGGAGAGCCAGGGTGGTGCAATGCAGTGGGAGAATCTTCCCAACAACTCCAGCATTCTGCTCGACAATAGCATAGGATTGAGTTTCCACGTTGTAAAATGATTTAGCATGGAAGGTGTTGTTTATTTTGGAAAAAGCCACGAAGGAAAGGTCCGCACTAACAATGAGGATGCCTTTGTTGTACAGCCCATTTGGAATGAAAGGAATTTGCTCGCTGTTGTAATTGACGGTGTAGGCGGCTACGAAGGCGGCGAGGTTGCTGCTGCCATTGCGCGCGACTCTATAGTGGAGTATCTTGAGAAGTATTATAATGGCGAAAGGCTTGAACTCCTGAAGCAGGCTGTCGTGTATGCCAACAACAGGATATATGAAGAGCGTCTGGCAAATTCCAAATTGTCAAATATGGGATGCGTGCTCACAGCTATACTTATTGACGCCGAGGATAACAGGGTTAATCTTGCCCATGTAGGCGATACGCGTCTCTATCAGTATGCATTTGGCGAAATCAAGAAGCTCTCTCACGACCACTCATTGGTTGGTTACCGCGAGGAGATTGGCGACCTCACCGAAGAGGAGGCAATGAATCATCCGCAGAGAAACATTATCAGCCGCGATGTGGGCTCGAAACAGCTTGACGGCGGTGAGGATTATGTTGATGCAGAGTCCTTCCCATTTGAGTATAAGTCCTCGTTTCTGCTCTGTTCCGATGGCTTGAGTGACCTTGTGACATCGGCCGCCATGAAAGAGGTGCTTGAAATGGATATTTCTGTGGCGGAAAAGGTGGAATTGCTCATAGAAAGGGCAAATGAAGCAGGAGGAAAGGATAATATTACTGTAATAATTGTGGAATCGGACAGAGAAGAACCGGTTCTTGAGGATAATGGCGAGGCTGCTTCAGGGCAGGCTGAAACTCTTTGCTGCGAGAGCAGTAATGCTCCTGCTGCCGGCCCGGTTCTTGTGTGCGGAGAGACACTTGGCGAGGCTCTTTCCGGAGAAGCCGTTCTTCCCAAAACAGAAGTTCATGATGATGCGTTTGAAGGGGTTGAAGAGAATGCCTCTTTGAATGAGGGCAGTTCAGAACTTCCTGAACCGTCGGCATCACCTAAAGCAGCTTCTTTGCAAGAGGATGAAAATGAGCCTGCTGGAGAGAATGATTCTTTGCCCGAAAATGAAGATGCTGCAATTGAAACCGCAGCATTGCCCAATGAGCCAATTTTGCCAAAGACCAGTGACGAACCGGTAGACGAAAGGCCTGAGGCTGCAGCTTGTGCAAAGGGGGGCAAGCATGGCGTGCTGAAACTGGCATTTATTCTTATTTTTGGATTGCTGTGCGGAATCCTTGTTGGAATATACATAGAACGCTCTAACGAAAAACCGGTTGCCGAAAAGGCCGAATTGGAGAAAAGCATTAAGAGCGCAGTCCAGGAGACAATAACAAATAATCTTCCGGTAAAAGAACTGCAGCAGGACAAGGATTCTGCTATAAGCGATTCAGCAACAACTCGATAAGATATTTATTAAATTGACTGTCTATGAAAAAAGAGTATGATATATTAAAAAAATTAGGGCAAGGCGGTTATGCTGCCGTATATAAGGTTCGTCACAAGAACTTGAAGTACACTCGTGCCATGCGCGTGCTCAATGCGGTGATTACCGATGAGAATGACCCTGTTTATCAGAAATTTCTTGACGAATCGCGTCTGCTGTTGCGCTTGGGCAATGGATGCAACCCCAATATAGTGCGTGTATACCAGCCGCATCTTCACGACCAGCGCGCCATGATTGAAATGGATTTCGTAGACGGTGAAGACTTGTTCCATTTTATTGACAGGAAGAAGGGCTTTGTTCCGCTAAACGATATAATGAAGCTGATTTATCATATTGGCGGGGCGCTTGCCTATTGCCACGAAGATGTCTACAAATACTGCATGGACGTTGTTGAGGATAATCTTGAATGTGACCCTGATGATGCATCGCGATTCCTGATTGACGATGCAAAACGCGAGGAGCTGATAAACAAGTATCGCGTAATTCATAACGATATACACTCAGGCAATATCATGCGCCGCGAGAACGGTGATTACATACTGCTTGACTTTGGTCTTGCAATAGAGAGCGGCACAGTTGTCCGCAGCAGCCGTCGCCAGAATGGCGCTCCTGAATACAAAGCGCCGGAGAAATGGACAAATGACGAGCTGCTCTCTACTCAATCCGATATATACAGCTTTGGTATAGTCCTTTATGAGATGCTTACCGGAAGGGTACCGTTTGAATTTGATAAGAACAACAAGAACTCTATTCAGGCAGAGTATCTCCTGAGTGAGGCGCATCGCACGGAGACACCGATACCAATTGTTGATGCACGTCGCGCCGCTTATGAAAAAGTGAATTCCGATGGGGAATATGAGACAGATTTCCCCGACTGGCTTGATGAACTTGTGATGAAGTGCCTTGAAAAAGACCCTGTCAACCGCTTTGCCAATGCCCGCGAACTGTACGATTTCTTTGTTTCGCATTACGAAAGGTGGGACGAGACCACCCGGTTGAGAGAGCAGCTAAAGGCTCTTGAAAGTGAGAATGCCCTTATTAAGGCGGATTTTGAAAAGCGCGCTGCAGAGTATGAAGAAAAAATGGCTTTGTCCGATAATAAGGCTGCAGAACTTCAAGACTGTGTTACAGAGTACAGAGAAAAAATAGATCTCCTTGAAACCGAGAGCGTAGAGCTTGAAGAACAGATTGCAGAATTTGAGAAACAAGTTGCAGAATATAAAGAGCAGATTGCCGGATATGAGGAGAAATTAGCCGATTGCGGAGAGATGGCAGCTGCAGATGAAGAGAGAATAACCGAACTTGAGGAACTGCTGGCAGAATACAAAGAGCAGGCTTCAGCAAATCAAGAGACAATATCGCAGCTTGAGGAGCAAACCGCAGAATATCAAGACCAGATAATTGGTTTTGAAAGACGGATTGCGGAACTTGAGGAGCAGCTTGAAATGGAGAAAAGAAGAGTTCCCCTTCCTGTGCATGACCATTTTTCTCAAAACAGAAGAATCCCCCAGCCTGTAAGCGATAATGATATACCTCTTGTTGAAGTTGAGGAAATTGAACCCTTGGAAGTTATTTGGTCCCCCAAAAAACGTTGAACGGTTTCTTAATAAATAATTCTTTCCGGTTGGTTCTTGTTCCGGCCCCGGCCGCTTTTGGTTTTGTTATATAACAAAACTCAAAACCGGTATGGCCTGATTTATAGAACCTCCCTTAAAGCAAAATAGTATGTCAAGAATAGTATTCCTTTTAACACTAGTTGCGTTTTTCAGTTGCTCAGATACCCGCGATGAGGTTTCCATAAGCGGTGGCGAGGGAGTAGCCGAAAAGGAACTAGCCGTGCGCAAGGAGTTCTCAAGCAGAATTGCCGAGGCTGCTGAAAATAAGGACAGCAAGGCGCTCCTTGATGCATACGACTGGTATTATAATGAGATGAAGGCGCACCGTGAGGATTCAAGGGATTTTATAAGCGAGGCAAACGAGGTCTACAAAATGTGTGACAGCATAGATAGGGCTGTCACCACTGCATCATGGATTAGTGCAAAGGAACTTTCTGCAATAACCAAAATAAAAAAGAAACTCAGCAGGCTTGATTAGGTGGCTGGTGGTGATTTACGGAGTATTCATTCGCATCTATTGAATCTGCTTGCCTCTCCTGCACTGAATATAATACCCCAGCTTGTATATGTTCAGCGCCTTGAGCGATGGGGCAGTGCCTAAGAGGTTTTTTATGATGAGCGGCTTGGCTGCTCTCCAGAATATCATGAACAGCCATGTTAGATGGCAGCGCTCCAATCTGCCGGCTGTATTTGTAAGAGCGGTTGAACCAATCTTCTCCTTTATTCCTGCAAGAGTGTGCAGCGAACGCTCAATTTTTGAAAGGTAGATTCTGTTCTCCTCCAGCCCGGTGTGCATAAGCGGGTTGTCAATGTGCTTTATCGCTATGCTGCGCCTCTTGAGCTCCTTGCCAAAAAGCGCATCTTCATAACCGTATTCTGTTATAGAAGTGTCAAAGCGTATTGCTTCAAAAACTTCGCGCCTGATTGCAAAACTGAATGTGGTGAATTTGTCATAGGGCGCTTTGCTGCGAGTGGCGGCATCGCGGAACTTGTCGGCCTGTTTTTCATATTTGTATCTTAGCGAACAGTTGCCGCCAGGCTGTTTGTCGGGGTGATAAAGGCCGCCGCATACAACAGGGCACTCTTTAAGTGCCTGCAGATAGTCTGCAAGAAAATTCTCCCTCTCTACAGCAGCGTCGCAATCAATAAAAATCAGGTTTGGGTATTGCGCTTCAGCTGCAAGCAGATTGCGTATTGCCGCACGCCCCACGTTTGTTTCCTTTATTATGCGGCGGCAGTTGGGAAGCCTGTCGGCTATGGCGTTAAGCGTGAGCAGCTCCTGGGAACTCCCATCCTCGCCTATGAGAATCTCATAGGGCACTTGCAGCCTTTCGCCCTGTGCGTGCAGAGCCTCAATAAGAAGGCTGCAATTGTAGTCTTTAACGGGAATGAGTATTGATAGCATATTTGCGCACTCTTAAACACTTTAGTGCAAATATATGCTATTTCCGCGACAGTCGCAAGCATCTCCTCTTTTCTCTTTTCTGCCTTGCTGAATGCAACAGTTTTGTAGGATATTGCAGTTTTTCTGAGATTTTTTACTATCTTCGCAAAATAGTAACGGTATATAAACTTTTAATGATATAATTTATGAAGAGTGACATTCAGATTGCTCATGAGACTAAACTTGAGCGCATTGAGAACGTGGCTGCAAAGATTGGCATTGATGCTAATGACCTTGAACATTATGGCAAGTATATTGCAAAGCTGCCGCTCTCGCTTATTGGCGGGCAGAAGGGCAAGCTGATACTTGTTACAGCAATTACTGCCACCAAGGCCGGTATTGGCAAGACAACGGTTTCTATTGGCCTTGCTCTTGGACTTAACAAGATTGGCAAGAAGGCTGTTGTGGCATTGCGTGAACCGTCACTCGGGCCTTGCTTCGGAATGAAGGGTGGTGCTGCCGGCGGCGGTTATGCGCAGGTGTTGCCGATGGAGAAAATCAATCTCCATTTTACAGGTGACTTCCATGCCATAACATCGGCCCATAACATGATTTCGGCGCTCCTTGACAACTATCTTTACCAGCATGCCAAAGAGGGCTTTGGACTTAAGGAGATTCTTTGGCGCCGTGTGCTCGATGTTAACGACCGCTCTTTGAGACAGATAATCACAGGCGTTGGCCCAGCGGCAAACGGCCTTGTGGAACAGGCCGGCTTTGACATTACCCCTGCATCGGAACTCATGGCAATCCTCTGCCTTGCAAGCGATGAGGCCGATTTGCGCCGCCGCATTGAAAACATAATGCTTGGCTATACATACGCAGGAGAACCGTTTACAGTAAAGGATTTGGGCGTTGCAGGCTCTATTATGGTGCTGCTTAAGGATGCTATCCAGCCCAACCTTGTGCAGACAACAGAGAACACTCCTGCCATTATTCATGGCGGTCCGTTCGCAAATATCGCTCACGGATGCAACTCTCAGCTTGCTACCAAAATGGCTCTTGCTCATAGCGAATATACAATCACAGAGGCAGGATTCGGTGCCGACCTTGGCGCAGAGAAATTCTACAATATCCTTTGCCGCAAGAGCGGCCTGCAGCCCGATGCTACTGTAATTGTTGCTACAGCCCAGGGCCTTAAGATGCACGGCGGCGTTGAGCTTGACAAAATTAAAGAGCCCGACATGGAGGGCCTGCGCAACGGTCTTGCCAACCTTGACCGCCACGTTGCCAACCTGCGTTCGTTCGGCCAGTCGGTTGTGGTAGTGTTCAACCGCTTTGCAACAGATACCGACGAGGAGATGGCATTGCTCCGCGAGCATTGCGAGAAGGAACTCGGCCTGCCTTTCGTTATAAACAACGCCTTTGCTCAGGGTGGCGAGGGCGCAATGGAAATGGCGCAGATTGTGGTTGACACAATAGAGAAGAATCCTTCCAGGAAACTGCAGTTTACATACGACGATGATGACAGCATACAGCAGAAGATTGAGAAGGTTGCCAAGAATATCTACGGCGCAGCCTCTGTTACATTTGCAAAGCCTGCGCTCGACCGCATAAAGCTTGCCGAGAAATACGGCCTGGCAAAGTTCCCTGTATGTATTGCAAAGACACAGTTCTCGTTCAGCGCCGATGCCAAGCAGTATGGCGCAGTCAAGGGCTTCAACTTGCAGATTCGTGACGTTGTTTTGAACGCGGGCGCTGAAATGGTTGTGGCTATTGCCGGTGATATTATCCGCATGCCCGGACTTCCCAAAGACCCGCAGGCGAACCACATTGATTTTGTTGACGGCGAGATTGTAGGCCTTAGCTAAGCCGTGAACGGTTAAAAAATGAATTTCAGCTTGCGTATGCCCGCAAAATTTTGCGGGCTGCGCAAACTTAACTTACTGTTATATTCTCCCCTATAAGTATATTGTTGATTTATGGCACAACCTTTGGCAGAACGTCTTAGACCTGCTTCCTTTGATGGATATGTGGGGCAGCAGCACCTCGTGGGCGAGGGTGCTGTGTTGCGCCGTATGATAGATTCGGGGCGGATACTCTCTTTTATAATGTGGGGCCCTCCGGGAACCGGAAAAACCACCATTGCCCGAATTATTGCCCACCAGCTGAACCGTCCGTTTTACACGCTAAATGCGGTGTCGGCCGGCGTGAAGGAGGTGCGCGAGGTCATTGACAAGGCTAAGAACTCGCCGCTCTTCGCGCGTGGTGGGGCAATTCTCTTCATTGACGAGATTCACCGTTTCAACAAGTCGCAGCAGGATTCTCTTCTGAGTGCAGTTGAGACCGGAACGGTTACGCTTATAGGCGCTACAACAGAGAATCCGTCGTTTGAGGTTATACGCCCTCTTCTGTCGCGCTGCCAGCTTTATGTGCTAAAGTCGCTGGAGGCCGATGACCTGATGAAATTGCTTAACCATGCAATAACAACAGATGAAACGCTTAAGAAACGTGGTGTTGAACTGCGCGAAACGGCAGCCATGATGCGCTACAGCGGCGGCGATGCCCGCAAACTGCTGAACATACTTGAACTTGTTGTGGAGAGCGACCCTGAATCGCCAGTGGTTGTTACCGATGAAAAGGTAAGGTTATGCCTGCAGCAGAATCCGCTTGCATACGACAAGGACGGCGAGATGCACTACGATATAATATCAGCATTCATTAAGTCCATACGCGGCAGCGACCCCGATGCAGCCCTCTACTGGCTTGCCCGCATGATTGAGGGTGGAGAAGACCCGGCATTCATTGCCAGGAGGCTCATAATATCGGCTTCGGAGGATGTAGGCCTTGCAAACCCCAACGCCCTGCTGCTTGCCAACGCCGCATTTGATGCCGTTACCAAGATTGGCTGGCCCGAAGGGCGTATTCCTCTTGCCGAGGCAGCAGTGTATCTTGCAACCTCGCCCAAAAGCAATTCGGCCTATTTGGGCATAAATGACGCCCTTGCTACAGTGCGCGAAACAGGCAATATGCCAGTGCCTCTCCATTTGCGCAATGCGCCTACAAAACTGATGGCCGACCTGGGGTATTCCGACGGTTACAAGTATTCCCACGACTTCCCCGGTCATTTTGTAAAGCAGCAGTTCCTGCCCGACGGAGGCGAAGGGTTCTCCTTCTGGAGGCCTCAGGACAATCCTGTTGAGGCAAAGTGCAAGGCATGGATGAAGCAGTGCTGGGGCGAAGACAAGCCATTCAGCAAATGAAGATGACCAAAAAGTGTTTTTGATACTTGAAATTTGGCAACACTCGTTGTGAAATAGCAAAGTAACTTTTTGCGTTACGCTAGCCCTGAACTGCATCTTTTTATTCATCTCCACAAAAATGAGGCTGCTAAAATTAATTTTAGCAGCCTCATTCTGATATGGGTTATGCCAGTCCTTCGAGTATGCGCTTGAGCACCACAGTCGCCGATATTTCGCGGTTGGCGGCTTCGGGAATTACAAGCGAACGCGGGCTTTCTATTACATCGTCTGTTACAATCATGTTGCGGCGCACAGGCAGGCAGTGCATGAAGTGCGCGTTATTGGTGACTGCCATCTGGCGGTCGCTTACAGTCCATGAGCGGTCGGTGCTGAGCACTTTGCCATAATTCTCTCCGCTGTATGCAGCCCAGTTCTTGGCGTATATGAAGTCTGCGCCCTCAAAGGCCTTCATCTGGTCGTGCTCCACGCGGGCATTTCCCACAAACTCCGGTGCAAGCTCGTAGCCCTTGGGGTGGGTTATTACAAACTCGTAGTCTGTGGCATTCATCCACTCGGCAAATGAGTTGGGCACAGCCTGTGGCAATGCCTTGGGGTGGGGCGCCCAGGTGAGAACAACTTTGGGGCGGGCTTTGCTCTTGTGCTCCTCTATGGTTATGAGGTCGGCAAAACTTTGTAGCGGGTGGCGGGTGGCTGCCTCCATTGAGAATACCGGCCGGCCCGAATATTTGATAAACTGGTTAAGAATAGCTTCATTGTAGTCATCCTCCTTGCTCTCAAAGCGCGCGAACGAGCGCACGCCAATCACATCGCAGTAGCTGCCCATTACCGGTATTGCTTCAAGAATGTGCTCAGGCTTGTCGCCGTCCATAATTACTCCACGCTCGGTTTCAAGTTTCCATGCGCCTTGGTTTATGTCAAGCACAATTACGTTCATGCCTAAATTCAGGGCTGCCTTTTGGGTGCTTAGCCTTGTTCGCAGGCTGGAATTGAAGAATACCATCATCAATGTCTTGTTCCGGCCCAATTCGCAGTATTTGAAGCGGTCGGCCTTAATTTCCAGCGCTTCCTTTACTGCTGCGTCAAGGTTGCCTATGTCGTTTACCGATATAAAATTTCTCATTCTTTCTCTTCTTTTATGGTTTCTTTCTCTTTATCTTCCTCAGCATCAGCCGCATTTTCTATTTTGCGTGCCTTTCTCTTCTTTTTCCAGAACAGCCAGCGGTCAAAGTCGAACTTGTATAGTCCGCCTGCTCCCTGGGTGGTAAGGTTTGTATCGGAGAAATATCTGTCGTTAGTCCTGCTGTATGCCTTGAAGTAGAAATCGGTGCTTTGCCATGGCCTCCATTGTATCTCAAAGTCTCCAATGAAACTGCTGTTGGCAATGGGGTTGTCCCTGTAGCCGAGGTTGCCGTTTATAAGCAGCCTGTCGTTCAAAAGACGGCCTTGGAGCATTCCTTCCACTTCCATTCTGTTCCAGCCTTTTTCGCCCGATGAGAAATTGCCCGATATATCCCAGTTGTCGTTGTCGATTATTCTTCCTAGCATGTTTGAGAGCTGGCCCGAAAGGGTGTTTGATATGAATGACTCCATAGCAGTGCTGCTTGTCTCTCCGCCTGTTTCGTCATTGTAGTCGAATGTGTAGAAACTGCCCACTGCCAAAAGATATACGAACTGGGTGTTCTTCTGTTCAGGGGTGCTTGCCACGCTGGCAAGCAGTTCACGGTCATCTTCGTGCGCCTCGGGCAATTCTATGTCAAATTCAAGTCGGGGCGCTGCCAAAGTGCCGGTTATGTTCATTATACAGTTTACTTTTACATTCTTTATCTTTGAGGTTTGCGTAGTAAGTCCGCTCAACGATACTGACGGAACAAGATGCTTTGTCCTTAAGTCCAGCTCTGCTTCAAACGGGTCACCGTCAAATGTGAGCGAGCTTCCTTTCTGTATGTTGAACTCTTTGGGCATTAAATCCTGTATTGTGAACTTGTATGTGCCGCGTTCCAGGTTAAGCGTGCCGTTCATTGAGAAACCCTCTTTCTCGTCATATATGGCATTTATAAGGCCTTTGCCGTAAAGGTCAATGTAGTCGTCGGTCTGTGTGTTGGTCATTACCTTGAGGCGGAATCCCTCATTTATGTCAATGTAGAAGTCAAGGTTCAGACGGCTGTTCAGGGCAATGAACCTGTTTTTCTCTTTTTCGTGAGCGGTTTGTCTGCGCTGGCGTTTCTTGCTGCTGTCGATGAAGTTAACGAAACTGTTGTCGCGTGCTCCGCTGGCACTTGTTGAATTGTATACAAAGAGTGAACCCGGGCTGCTTTGGACATTTGCCTTGAGCTTGAATCCATCTTTTGGCTCATAAATTATATCAGCGTGTCCTTTGGCATATACTGTTCCGTAGAAGGGCATGCTGCCATAGTCGCTTGTGTCATATACTATCATGTCGTTTACGGCAATGTCAAGGTCGCAGGTCCAGTTTGAGAAGTGGTTGTGCCCTATGATGCCCGACAGCATGCCGCCGTTGCCTTTGCGGTCCTTTAGCGGAATGTTGTCAAACTTTATCACTCCCGGCGCGAAGTCAACATATCCCTTGTCGAGCTTGTAGGTGGTGTTTGTAACTTTTACCCTTGTGCTGCCGTCTATGAGCAGGCGGCCTGAAAGGTCTACATTGCGCCATGTGCCCACTACGTCAAGGTCGCCGTCGGCAGTGCCTTTCAGGTCGGCCACATATCCGCTTACCTTTTTGCCTATAAGCCCCACGTTGAGCTTGTTTGCCTTTACTCTTATAAGAATGCTGTCCTGTGCCTGTGATATAAATCCATGAATGTGGCTCAATGTGTCATTGTTGTGCAGGTCACAGTCAAGTATTATGGCCTTCTCGTCGTTGTTCCATTCAATGTCAAGGTCGCCCCTGCCCACAGGCTCTCCGTCAATCTCAAAGTTTTCAATTGTGAACGAACCGTTTGCCTCGGGTGCTGTGAGCGCCTTTGTTATTACCGCCTTTCCGGTTGCCCTGCCGTCAAAAAGCAGTGCCTTGAAGTTTGCCAGGCCCATGATTGCCGCTACAGACACATTTTTTGTGTATGCGTATAGTTCATCGGTGGCATTTTTGCCTATAATGCCTTCAATGCGCAAGTTCTGGGTATTGTTGTATATGTTTATGCCGCGAATTTGCATTCTTTCAAGTCCGCCCTTGATTTCTCCAGTAGAAATTCTCCAAAGGTTGCCATTGTGGATTATTGTGCCGGGGTGTATCATGGAGTGCTGGCTCAGCTTGCCGTTCCTGTTTCTGCTAAGTGCCGTGCTGAATGTCAGTCCGCCCTTGATTTTTCCGTCATTTGAGCGGTTGCGCCATTTGAAAGTATTTGTTATGCTGTCGTTCCTTATGGTGGTGAATGTGTTTATTGCAAGGTCGTTGATTGTGTCGCTGTAATTATATGTATTCCTGTTTTTTATTACAGGCTTGAAGATGGATGTGCTAATATGGAGCGAATCGGCATTTGCTTCGCCGTTTACTTCTATTGAACGGAAATTGCTCTCCTTAAATGTTATATTGTTTAGGCTGGCATTGAAACTGAGTGTGTTGCTAAGGTCGTTGCAAGTTCCGTTTATATGCGATGTTTCGTTTATGTTGAGCGGCAGGTCAAATAGCCGGCTTAGGTATTCTGTGTTTTTCAGCTCTATGTTGAAAATGTAGTTGTTCTTTGACTTCTTTTTCCTTACTCCCGCTGTAGGCAGATGCTTGCCGAGCGGATAGAGAAAACTGTTTATGAGCTCGTTGTAGTTGAGCACGCCCACAATGTTGCCGTTTATGAAGTCTGAATGCAGGCTAATGTTGTGCTGGCCGTTGGTGATGTTGTCCGAAATAAAGAATTTCTTAACCTTCTCTTTGCCGGTGCTGTTTGCATGGACGAAATTATCAAACTCAATCTTCAGTTCCTTGCCTTGGGCGTATTTGCTCTCAAGGCTGAATGAGAAAGTGTCTTGCGGGAATGCTTCACACAGGTTCAGCGCGTGGGGATTGAAGGCTGCAACTTCTATATTTGCCTCAGCGATAGTCTTTTGCCTGTTTTGGAATGCTATTTGCGCATTGACATCAAGGTTCTCTCCTTTTGTTGAAATATTGATTTTCGCTTGCTGCCTGTTTATATTTCCCCTTGCTTTTATGGGAGTGTAGCGGTGCCCTTTGAACAGGAGCGAGCCTATTTCTGCGTCAAATGCTGCGTAGTTGCCTTCGCCATGTATATTTCCTTTTGAACTTAATGTGAAATTGCATTCTTTTAGCGGTTCGTACGCCACAAGGTTCTCTAAGTTTACTCCGGTACCGGTCGCCTGTATGCTGTAATGCCCCTCCTTGTTAATGTCAAAAATTGCCTTTATATCTCCGCTCTTGCATTCCATGATGGCATTTGCCGCCAAACTGTCCTTTGAGAATGAAGTGTGCCCCGATATGAATGTATCGCCCAGTTTCTGCGATATGTTCATGGTGTCAATACTGAACGTGGAGAGTATGTGCTCCAGGGCCTTTTCTTTGACGCTTATACTGTCAATGTTTAGGTCTATAAAGCGGTTTTCGCTATAAGGATGCCGGATGTTGGCGTGCATCTTTATGCCAATGCCGCTGTCGGTTGACGATAGGGTTATGTCACCTCCGCCGTTTGTGCTGTCTGTGTTTCCTTTTATGCTGAATGCAATTTCGGGCAGTTCGGCAATGGCCTTTGGAACAAATGGCGCAATGTCCTTGAAAGTGAAGGCTTCACTGCTGATGTCGCCGGAGATTCTCAACGAGTCCTTGATGTAAATGTTATGTATGTCAACATTGCCGGCGGTAATGATGCTGTTTGGCAGTTCAAGTGAGAGATTCCTGAAACTTATGTGTGTCTTCTGCTTGAAGAGCTGTGTCTTGAGCCTTGTGATTTCAAGACCGCTGTTCTCCCTGCCGCTTATTGAGCGGATGCTTATGTTCAGGTTCTCCTTGTTGAAGTTCTTGAGCGAGAGATTGCACCTGAAGTCCTCTATTGCAATGTGATTGGGGTCAAATCTCTGCTCTTTGCATGGCTCGTCCAGAATGTCGTAACTGAATTTGCCGTCGTAAACGATAAGCTGGTTAATGCTGAGCGAAGGGCTTTTGCCGTCATCTCTCTTTTTGTTCAGGCTGTTTATTATGAACTGGATGTTCAGCGGTGCATCCACGGAGTCGCGCGACAGCCTTATGTCGGGCGCAGCGAACACAACCGTGTTTATATGCAGGTTGCCGTCGGCAAGCTCGCGTGGCGAAATGCTGGCCATGGCTCTGTTTGAGGCAATGATTGTGTCGCCATCATGGCTGCATATCAGGACATTCTCAAGCGCAAGCTCCTTAAAGTTCTTGATGTTAATTTTTTCAATGCTTACGGGAATGTTGTATTTGCTGCGTATCTCTTTTGATACATAACCGGCTATACGGCGCTGTACAGCGTCGAACTGCAGCGATAGTATTAAGGTGGATATAACCCCAATGAGTACCGCAACTGTGATAAATATGTACTTTAAGTATTTTATAAAATATACAGTATTTTTCAATGCAAATATACAGCAAACGGTCGAGATTAGGAAGCATGCTTTAAAATTTCGCTGCGTGCAGAGCGTATATTTGTTGATTTTCGTGCTTTTTTTCATTACTGCATTATTCCCATGTGCTTTTTGCTTTGCTGCGGAGCGTAAAAATATTAACTTTGCAGAATAAATATTACCCGAAAATCCAATTGTTTATGATGATAGATACAAAGGCCATAGAAACAATTGCAATATTGCTGTTGTCGGTGTTCTTTTTCATTAGCGGAAAAGTCCGCTCCGACATTGTTGCGCTCTGTGCGCTTGTTACATTGATTGTTCTTGGAATTCTTACTCCCGAAGAGGCTTTGTCGGGCTTTTCAAGTACGGTAATCATAATGATGGTGGGACTTTTTGTTGTGGGGGGCGCAATCTTCCAGACGGGCCTTGCCAAGATGATAAGCTCCAGGCTTATGAAACTGGCCGGGCATAGCGAGACAAGGCTTTTCCTGCTGGTTATGCTCGTTACCTCGTTTATGGGCGCTTTTGTGAGCAACACGGGAACTGTTGCCATTATGATTCCCATTGTGGTGAGCATGGCTATGAGCGTAAAGATGAACCCGAGCCGATTGCTCATGCCTCTGGCATTTGCAAGCAGCATGAGCGGTATGATGACCCTCATCGGTACTCCCCCCAACCTCGTGATTAACGACGAACTTGTAAAGAATGGCTTTGATGGCCTTGGATTCTTTACATTCCTGCCTGTGGGCCTTATCTGCATTGTGGTGGGAACAGTAATCCTGCTGCCGTTGAGCAAGAAGTATCTGTCAAAGCCGGGTGCGCTGAGCGGAGCGAGCGCAAGCAGCGGAAAGTCCCTTAAGGAGCTTGTAAAGGAGTACGGCATTGCAAACAGCCTTCACCGCCTGCAGGTAAATTCAACATCTCTGCTTGTGGGCAAGATGATTGGCGAACTTGACATACGCAAGACCTATGGCCTTAACATAATTGAGGTGCGCCACATTGAGCGCAGCCAGCGCAATCTGCTTGCAAAGAATGTAGTGCAGCAGGCTGCCGATTCCGATACTGTGCTGCGCGAAGATGACATTCTCTACGTTTCAGGCAATGACGAGCAGGTTGCGGCCTTTTCACAGAAGTATCTCCTTGAGATTGTGCAGAGCGATGACAGCGGTGCGAACAAGGGGCTTGACTTCTATGACATAGGTGTTGCCGAGATTGTGGTCATGTCATCCTCGTCAGTTGTTAACAAAACAATCAAGGAGGCGGAGTTCCGCACAAAGTACAATGTCAGCGTGCTGGGTATTTGCCGCAAGAACAAGTATATACTGCAGGGCATAGCCGACGAGGTTATTCATGTGGGCGATGTGCTGCTTGTACAGGGCACATGGGATAATATCGCTAATCTTGAAAAGGAGAATACCGAATGGATTGTGGTGGGCCGTCCGCTTGAGGAGGCCGCAAAGGTTACTCTTGACTACAAGGCGCCTGTGGCGGCGGTGATTATGCTTGCCATGATTGCGGTTATGGTATTCGACTTTATCCCCATAGCTCCTGTTACGGCTGTTATGATAGCCGGGCTGCTTATGGTGCTTTCCGGCTGTTTCCGCAACGTGGAGGCTGCCTACAAAACCATTAACTGGGAGAGCATTGTGCTTATTGCAGCCATGATGCCAATGTCTGTTGCGCTTCAGAAAACCGGTGTCTCCGACCTCATTTCAAAGTCGCTCGTGTCGTCATTGGGCGGTTACGGCCCGATTCTGCTGCTTGCAGGAATATATTTTACAACCTCCCTCATGACAATGTTCATAAGCAATACTGCAACAGCCGTGCTAATGGCGCCTATTGCCATGAGCAGTGCAGTGAGCGTAGGTGTAAGCCCTGTGCCGTTCCTCTTTGCGGTGACGCTTGGAGCAAGCCTCTGCTTTGCATCGCCATTCTCCACGCCGCCAAATGCCCTTGTGATGCCTGCCGGACAATATAAATTCTCCGATTACATAAAGGTTGGTCTGCCATTGCAGATTATATTGGGAATTGTGATGATTCTTGTGCTTCCGCTATTGTTTCCATTCTGATGAATTTTTCTGCCAAAATTGCTTGTTTTTGGTGTAAAATAAGTAATTTTGTCACAAAATAGATAATAGTATGAATATAGAGGAGGTTCAGAAGGCAAAACTGCAGTTTGGGATAATAGGCAATGACCCGGCACTTTTAAGGGCCATTGATACCGCCGTTCAGGTGGCTCATACCGATTTAACGGTCCTCATTACCGGAGAGAGTGGTGTGGGCAAGGAGTTTTTCCCCAAGATTGTGCATTCAAACAGTGTGCGCAAGCACGGCAAGTATATTGCTGTGAACTGCGGAGCAATACCCGAAGGCACTATAGATTCAGAACTCTTCGGCCATGTTAAAGGCGCTTTTACAGGCGCTGTGAGCGAGCGTAAGGGATACTTTAGCGAGGCCAATGGCGGTACAATTTTTCTAGACGAGGTGGCTGAGCTCCCGCTCTCTACACAGGCGCGCCTGTTGCGCGTGCTTGAGAACGGAGAGTTTCTGCGCGTAGGCTCATCGGAGGTTGAAAAGACCGATGTGCGCATAGTTTGCGCAACAAATGTGAATCTGCCCGAGGCTATAGCCGAGGGCCGTTTCCGCGAAGATTTATACTATCGCCTGAGCACTGTGCCCATCAATGTTCCGCCGCTTCGCAAGCGTGGCGATGATGTGCTTCTGCTCTTCAAAAAGTTCTGTCTCGATTTCTCAGCCAAGTACAAAGTGCCCAAGGTTGAGCTTGACGAAGGTGCAAGGCAGGCAATTCTTGCCTATTCATGGCCCGGAAATATCAGGCAGCTGAAGAATGTGGCCGAACAGGTCTCTATTCTTGAACTGAACAGGGAACTGAATGCCGATGTGATGTCGCATTATATTCCCGAAGAGCGAAACAGCAGCCTCCCCATGCTGGCCTCAAGCCGCACCGGTGGCAAAAAGAGCTTTGAATCGGAAAGAGAGATACTCTATAATGTGCTGTTTGACATGAAGCGCGACATTGCCGAACTCAAGAACCAGATGGAAAGCCTGCGCGCCGGCCATAGTTCGGCTGTGGACAGCGTGCAGTACTATGCAGCGCCGCATGAGGTTTCAATGCCGCAGCACCAGCCCGCGACATTGCATTTGCAGCCTGCAGTGCATTATGAGCATGTGGCAAATGCCGAGGAGTATATCGAAGAGACGCTTTCGCTTGACGATGTGGAGAAAAAGACCATACTTTCGGCGCTTGAGCGCAACAAGGGCAAGCGCAGAAATGCTGCAAAGGAACTGAATATATCGGAACGTACACTCTACAGAAAAATAAAGGAATATGGAATTGAATAGGATTGTTTCCATAAAGAATATGCTTGCTTTCATGCTGCTGCTTGCATTGTGCAGCTGCACGGTCAGTTATAAGTTTACCGGTGCGTCAATAGACTACAGCAAGGTAAAGAGTATTTCTATTGCCCAGTTCCAGAACC
Organism: Bacteroidaceae bacterium; assembly: GCA_017516885.1. Taxonomy (GTDB): domain Bacteria; phylum Bacteroidota; class Bacteroidia; order Bacteroidales; family Bacteroidaceae; genus HGM04593. Next base: position 18,339 of record JAFXAR010000044.1, on the reverse strand, counting down.
GTGCCGCCTACCAGTGGGGCCCTATGGCTACAATGTTTAACGAAACCCTCAGTGACAAGTTTGTGCAGCAGACAAAGCTTGAGCAGGTGAGGCGCGGAGGCGACCTCCATCTTGAGGGCGAGATTACCTCATACGACCAGTTCAACAAGTCAATCTCTTCCGACGGATACTCTTCTCTTGTGCAGCTGAAGATGACTGTGAACGTGAGGTTTACGAACAATACCAACCACGAGGAGGACTTTGAGCGCCAGTTCTCTGCAACGCGTGACTTTGATGCAACCCAGTCACTTGATTCGGTGCAGGAGGAACTTGTGTCGCAGATGATTGAGGAGATTGTTGATGCTGTGTTCAATGCTGCTGTTGCAAATTGGTGATGATGGAAAAGCTTTCGGCATACATAGCGCATCCCGAGCGTCTGAACCGCGACACCCTCTACGAACTGCGTCTTTTAGTGGGCAAGCATCCCTATTTTGACGTCGCGCGGCTTCTCATGCTCAAGAACCTCTACCTTTTGCACGACATTGAGTTTGGCAAGGAGATGCGCAAGGCGGCTGTTTATCTTAAGAGCCGCTGGCCGCTGTTTGAACTTATGACCGGGTACGGTACAGCGGTATCAATAGAGAATGCTCCCGCCGACATTCCTGTTGACAGGACAATGTCGCTGATAGATGCCTTTCTTGAAACTCTGCCTTCCGATTCCTTCTCGCTCGAGGCCGAAGGTGCGGCAGCGGTGGATTATGTTTCGGCTTATCTTGTAAAGAGTGAAAAGCCCGAGGAGATACCGGCGCTCAGAGGCCAGCAGCTGATAGATGATTTCCTTGCCGGCGACAATGAGCGCATCACCCTTGACCTGCGTGCAGAATCTCCGGCCGCGGCAGAAACCGTTTCCGAAGAACCGGTGGCGGAAGCGCCGGCAGAAACCTCGTTTTTTACGGAAACGCTTGCCAATATTTACATAAAACAGGGCAAATATGACAAGGCGCTTGAAATTATTAAACGATTATGTTTGGAATATCCGAATAAAAATCGTTACTTTGCAGACCAAATAAGATTTTTAGAAAAAACAATAAAATATAAAAGAAAATAGTATGTATCTCTTTTGCGTAATACTTATTGTACTTGTTTCAGTACTTATGTGTATGATTGTGTTGATTCAGAACTCTAAGGGCGGCGGCCTTGCAGCCGGTTTCTCTTCTTCGAATCAGATTATGGGTGTAAGAAAGACTACCGACTTTCTTGAAAAGGCAACATGGACACTTGCGGCCCTTATGGTTGTAATAAGCATCGTTGCTGCATACTCACTCCCGCAGAAGTCTGCCGGCACAACATTGAAGCTTGATAACCCTGCTGAGACAAGCGCTCCTGCACCAGAGGGCGAATAAGCAGTACTTAACCGGTTCGCAGACTTATAGCAGGCTTGCATTCGTGCAAGTCTGCTTCTTTTGTTTTCCAGGCAGTGATGTGCGTCTGTTTGTCTTTAGAAATTTATACTTATTCTAAAAAACTCCTTATATTTTAAATAAAAAATATTATTTATATTGTAATGATATTTAATATTTATATATTTACAGAAATTTTGCGTATGATAACCGGGTTAGGCGGTTATGGTAAAGACTTATAATCCAATAACTATAACTTATGAAATTTAAATCAATTCTCCTTTCGGCACTGTCGGCGGTATTCTTCAGCGCCGCTGCTTATGCTCAGAGTGACTACTATGTAGTGCATGGAGCAGACGAGAACGTCACCCATGGCACCCATTATCCAATAGCAGTGGGTATTGTGGGCACGCACAGCGCTCAGCAGCTAGTAAATAACATTGCGTCAGCACCACGCTGTGCGGCATATTTTGACAAGACGGCAAATGTTTTTGAAGTAAAGCGCGGCGAGACTGTGACCCCGCTCATTACCATTAACGGCAGCTGGATGCACGGTTATGTTTTTGTTGACTGGAACAACAACAGGCAGTTCGATGTGAATCTGCAGGGTGAAGGCCCATACACAAAAGGCGAAGGCAACGAGCTCATGTGCTGGTCGCTCTATAGCAAGAATACCAATGGCGAAACAGGATGGAACAGTGCCGGAATATACCAGTCAAACGGCGATGTTCTTGCTCCCGGTTCATTCAATGTTCCCACAGACGTTGAGGACGGTGCGGTTTTTCGCATGCGCTATGCTGTGCAGTGGAACAGCATTGACCCCACAGGCGCATACGCCAATTTCATAAGCGACGGCGGCTCAATCATAGACGTAATGCTTAAGGTAAGCGGCGAGGCCGGCGATGTTGCTGTGGACTATCCAATAGACGACTACACAGAACCGCGTGTGGGCACATCGCCCGATGAGGCATCATGGAACGCGCTTCCCGATGGGCTTAACGCCACATGGGCATCGCGCGACGTTCACTACAAGCTGCACGAAGTTCCGGAGACTGCACAGAAGAACAGCGCCACAATCCATGCATGGCAGGGCGAGCGTGCCAACATTCAGGCTGTTCTCTACAGCAAGAGCGACCAGGGCATGATGACCGTGCGCATGACCGAATGGAAAAAGGCTGGTGCTGCAACCGGCATAAATGGCGGTGACGCACGTTTCGTGAACTATGTAATCACCGACGACTATGTTGCTTGCGGCAACCATCCGATGACACTCCCGCAGTGGCTTGTTGCCGATGTTATTGACCAGGACAAGCCCCACGCCGTTCCGGCTATGGAGACACGCCCAGTGTGGTGTACAATTGAAGTTCCCCGTAACATTGAGGCGGGCGAATATACAACAGCCCTTGAGGTTGTGAACGAGGCTGGCGATGTAGTAAAGACACTCCCTCTGACAGTAAATGTGAACAGCCGCTCACTGCCGGCAGTTGCTAATCAGAAGTTCCACCTCGATTTGTGGCAGCAGCCCTATTCCGTAAGCCGCTACTATCAGGTAGAGCGTTGGAGCGACGAGCACATTGAGGCCCTGCGTCCCTATTTGGCAGCCCTTGGCCGCGCCGGACAGCGCAGCGTTACAGCAATTCTTTTCTACGAACCATGGGGAGAGCAGACACACGACCTCTTTGACCCGATGGTGGAGACAATAAAGTACCCCGATGGCTCATGGGAATATGACTACTCAGTATTTGACACATACGTCGAGCTCTGTGCCGAGTATGGCATTGACAAGCAAATCAACTGCTTCAGCATGGTTCCCTGGGACATGAGCTTCCGCTACTACGATGAGGCTTCGGGCAGCTACAAGTCTATTTCAACTACTACGGGAACAGCACAGTACCGTGAACTGTGGACAAGTTTCCTGACATCGTTCAAGGCGCACCTTCAGGAGAAGGGCTGGTTTGAAAAGACAAACATAGCAATGGACGAGCGTGCAGAAAGCGATTTGAACAATGCATACAGCATTGCAAATTCTCTTGGCTTCAACTGCGCACTTGCCGGCAACTATCACAGTTCGCTCTGCGGCACATACCGCGACCTCTGCGCACAGCTTGGCCAGGAGCACATGTTTACAGCAGAGCAGCTCGCAAGCCGCAAGGCAAAGGGCTGGATTACAACTTTCTATACAAGCTGCGCAAACAGCGAGCCCAATATCTACACTAACTCTTATCCGGCCGAGGCGGCCTATCTGCCAATATATGCTGCGCAGATGAATCTTGACGGCTATCTGCACTGGTCATGGATAAACTGGGACGAGCACCCTCTTACCGACAGCCGTTTCCGCAAGTTCGGTTCGGGCGACACATACTGCTATTATCCGGGCAACCGTTCAAGCGTACGCTTCGAGCGTTTAATTGAGGGTATTCATCAGTTTGAGAAAATACATATTCTGCGCGAGGAGTATGCAAACGACAGCGGGAAACTTGCAACCCTGAATGCCCTTCTGGCCCGTTTCACAGGCTCAATAGCCGGTGAGGACTGCGCCGCTGCCGTTAACGACCTCGAAGACTTCCTCAATGGCAAGGAAGTGGAAGTTCCTGTGGCAAAGGATGTGACAACAGGCTACTATCACCTTGTCAGCAAGGCAACAGCTCGCACAGAACACCTTTACAACAATGCATTCCTTAACGGCAACAGCCTCAAGTTTACATTGCAGTCAAATACTATGGTAAACACCAACAACGGTATATGGCATATTGAAGTAAAGGACAATAACAAGCTTGGCATTGTGAACGGCGATGGCAATCCCATTGTTGCGGGTGCTTCTTATGGCGGTACAGTGCTTGGTTCTTATAACGAACTTACAGTGGGTTCAACAAAGGATGTAGGCGAGTACCGCTACTACTACTTTACCGAGGCGCTAAACTGTACCAATGGTGGCAGCAACTTCAAAGTTGGCGGAGTGGACTTCCTTACTACTTGGGCCAGTGGCGGTGCTGCTGCAGATGACAACCAGTGGCGCTTTGAACCGGTAGACATTGAGGGCATGAATATATACGATGTTGTTGTAGAAGGCAATGCCGATGTATATGTAACATACAATACAACAGGCGAAAAGGCTTTCAATGGCGGTTTCTTCATTACAGCGAACACCATTACAAGCGACAATATTTCCGTTGCGATGGTTGGAAACGTTCTCAATAGTGCCGATGTTGCAGTCGAGGGTAACACTATCAAGGTTACAAATATAAAGGCTGCGGCAGCTCCGGTGAAGCAGGACCTCTTCAACACCAGCAAGGGCGACGGTGTTGTTCCTCCTTACCGCATCCCAGGCATCACTACTGCAAGCAATGGTCGTCTGATAACAGCCGCGGCACGTCTTGTGTGCGGTACCGACCCAGGCTACGGTCAGGTGGATGTCGTTTGCCGTACAAGCGACAACCACGGCGAGACATGGAGCGACATGATAGAGGTTGCAGTGGGAACAGGCAGAACTTCTGCAACAGAGAACTATTTCGATACTGCATTCGGCGACCCGGCAATAGTTGCCGACCGCACAAGTGATGAGGTACTTATCATTGCTGTTGCAGGCTGTACGGTTTACGGCAACGGCAACACCACACGCCAGAACCCTAACCTCATTGCAACAATCCACAGCAAGGACAACGGTGATACATGGGAAACCCCGGTGAATGTTACCGAACAGATATACAGCCTGTTCGATGCCGGCAACCCAATTCAGGCTGCATTCGTTGGCGGTGGTAAAATATTCCAGAGCCGTATTGTAAAGAAGGATAAGTACTATCGTTTGTATGCGGCTATGTGTGCACGCCCTAATGGTAACCGCGTAATATATTCCGATGACTTCGGTCGCACATGGAATGCTCTCGGCGGTGCATCGGCTCTTCCTGTTCCCGGTGGTGATGAGCCCAAGTGTGAGGAGATGCCCGACGGTCGCGTAATAGTTTCAAGCCGAGTAGGAGGTGGCCGTATATATAACATTTACACCTATAGCAACACAATGACAGGCGAGGGCAGCTGGAGCAATTCGGTCAAGAGTACATTTGCCGGCTCCGGTCTTACCCCGGGCGGCAACTCTACAAACGGCGAGATTCTTGTTGTTCCCGTAAAGCGCAACAGTGACAGCAAGGAGATGTACCTTGCACTGCAGTCATTGCCTACAGGAAGCGGCCGCACAAACGTGGGTATCTACTACAAGGAACTTGCTGACCTTAGCGACCTTAACACTGTTGCCAACTTCGCAACAGACTGGAACGGCTTCTATCAGGTAAGCAACACCGCTTCGGCATACAGTTCAATGGACCTTCAGGCCGATGGCAGAGTGGGCTTCATATACGAGGAGACACTGACATTCTTCAAGAGAGTGCCAAATCCTGTATCAACAAGTTTCCCAACCGGTGCGGGCGAGCATAACTTTGACGGTTTTGACAATATTTATGTAGCATACGAAATTGAGCAGTTAACCGGCGGCGCTTACAGCCTTAAGCGCGATGTTAACCGCGGTGCGTTCCTGAAGGAGTATTTCAAGGCTCTTGCGGCTGATGCCGAGATTGACGATGCGCAGAAGGCTCAGCTTGACGCTGCTGTCAATGCTCTTGGAGAGAACCCCACAACAGCCGAAGTAGACGCAATCTACGCACTTCTCGTTCCTTCCGACAAGTGGGACGGCAAGGTGCTCACCTTCACCAATGTGCAGCAGAACGGCACAGAGTATGTGCTTTATGTTGACGAGAGCAATGTACTGAGCATTACAACATCATCGGCCGAGGCAGCAGGCGAGGCCGCACAGTTCAAGTGCAAGAAGGAGGTGAGCGGAAAGTACAGTTTTTTTAATGAGAAGGCACAGCGATACATGATATGGCGTGCCGGTGCAAATTACGGTTACAACAACAATGCCGGAACGCTTGACACATACAATGCAACATACTGCGACTGGAGCATCAACAGCGGCAGCGCATCGGTTGAAAACACATATTACCTTGTGAGCAAGCGAAATGGCGGTACATCAGATGGCTCGCTCGTCATTATGTCGGCTACCGGCGCTTTTGACGCCTTTTCAAACGCCATTGGCTATGCAGGCAACTACAGTAACCTTTTTCGCATAGATGCTGTGAACACAACCACAGGAATAGAGGAGCTGAAAAGTGAAAACTCTAAGGTGGAAGGTGTTTACGACCTTCAAGGCCGCAAGATAGGCAATCCCACAAAGGGAGTGTATATTATTGACGGCAAGAAGGTGCTTGTGAAGTAAATAATATTTGACAAACTGATAGACAGAGAAGATGACTAAAAAGTGTATTTCTGCGTTACGCTTGCCTTCAAAATCCTCATTTACGCTTAGTAAACTCCGGTTTTTCAGGCTGCGCAAGCCTTGAACTACATCTTTTTATTCATCTTCATAAAAACAGAGGCTGACTAAAAAACTTTTTAGTCAGCCTCATGTTTGTTATTGCTAATGTGGGGATTTTTTGCCCAAATGCCATAATACGGTGGCTTTGTCATTTTCAAACGCCATAATCCGGCAGTGGGAACATGCATTAACCCGCGCGGCGCGGTCTTGTCTGCGCAGTTGTCTCAATTGAATATTGATTCTGTATTCAGTAATTTACAAACAGCAGATACTCTCCTTTAGCGTGGATGGTGAACTGCTCGCCGGTGCATTCGTTGAGCGTGCCTTGCCACCAGTTTGTGAAGTCGTAGATGGGGTAGAGCAGGCCTTCGGAACTGAGTTCCTTTGCAGTTATGGCAAATATTGACACTTGCTGTCCTTTGCGGCATTTGTGCGTTGTGCAGCCGTTGCAGGGGATGAACACTCCATGGCCGGTGAATGAACGCACTTGCGCTCCGGCGCGGGCATACTCTATGAGCAGGCTTATGTTGCCTATGGTGTGGTCCTCGCGGCGGCCGGTTGCGCCTACAATGGCTATGCGGCGCATGCCTTTGCCGAGAAGGAAGTTTACAGCCTTTGTCTGGTCGTTGGTCTCCTGCTCAGCTGCAATATGCAGCAGATGGGCATATTTGGCGCGGTTATATTCGCTAATTGAATCTCCGTCGCCCACTATGGCATCGGGAACTTTGCCGGCGGCTATATAGCGGTCGGCTGCGCCGTCGCAGCAAACAACGTATGGCACGCTGTGCAGCACTTCAAGCGGCTGCGGTGCGGTGGGGTAGTCGCCGGCGGCAACTACTGCTGCATCAAAAGTTAATTCCGTATCATTGCTCATCGGTCATCAGTCTTTTCCATTTGTAGTAGCCAAAGATAGCGATAATAGCGTAAACGGCATAAAGAACAGCCGTAAAATAGAGTTCCTTGTAAAAGTACAGTGCGCAGCATGCTGCATCGACAATGCACCATACCCACCACTGCTCAATGTACTTGCGTGCGAGCATCCACATTCCTACAATGCTAAGCGCGGTTGTAAATGAGTCGGCATAGGGTACGGTGCTGTCGGTGAATTCTACAAGAATCCATGCAATGAGAATTTGGGCGCCAGCATAGGCGGCCGCAATGCCCGCCCACGCTCTGCGTGGGGTGTGGCTTATGGACAGTTCTCTTTCGCCGCTCTCCTTTTTGCCAAACAGCGTGAATCCGGTTTTCCAGGCTATCCAACCGTAGGCGGCTATGACAAGATAGTATATGTTTATGCCAAAGTCGGCATACAGTCCGGCATTGTAATATACGAAAATGTATATTGCAGGCATAATAATGCCTGTAATCCAAAGGTATATACTTGCGCGGTATTCTAACCAAAGGTAAATGATTCCGGTTATTACTCCTAAAAGTTCAAGCATGGGGGTTAAAGGGCTATAAAGGCCTAAAGGGCTTAAAGGGCCGAGGGGCAAATTTTATTTTATTATAGTTCTATATTCACATGTCCTAAGAAGTTTATGCCGGCTTGGGCGGCGTATCCTGCGTAGTTGTAGCGGTGGCGGCTGCCGTCGGTATCGGTGTAGTATCCGCTGCCGGCGTAGCCGTTGTTCTCATACTCCTCGTCAAAAATGTTGTATACCGTTGCACCTACTGTAATGCCCTTGACGTGCGGTAGCTTGAAGGTGTAGGAAAGGTGCAGGTTGCTTACAAAGTATGCATCAAGCAAGTGCTCCCTTTCGCCCGAATTGCTCATGTACTGCTGCCCTGTATACTGCGATTGCAGTGCAACGAAGAATCCCTTCCTGCTGTATGCGAATGTGTTTCCTGCAATTATTTCGGGCGAGAATGAGATGTCGGTGCTGCCGTGGCTGATTATCCATTCCTGGTATGTGTCGTCATCGTAGAGCGTCTCCTTGAAATCCTTTATCCTGTTGCGGCTGAATGTTGCATTGGCGTTCCATGAGAATCCGCAGGGGAGTGTCAGCCCGGCTGCAAGCTCAATTCCTGCACGGTAGCTGTCGGGGATGTTCGCTGCAAGCGGTTCGCCAATTTCATTGAGCTCTCCGGTTAGAATCAGCTGCTCCTTGTAGTCCATGAAGTAGAGGTTTGCTGCCGCATGGAATGTGCCATTGCCGAATGTGTATCCAAGTTCATAGTCGGTAAGGCGCTCGGCCTTGGGGCGCTCGTGCAGCTTGCCGTCGGTATAGTTGTTGCGGGTGGGTTCTTTTTGTGCAATGCCCACTGAACCGTAGAGCCTGCTGTGCTTGTCAATCTGCCACGAAAGGCCGGCTTTGGGATTGAAGAAATTGAAGTTCTCATCGATGCTGAGCCTTTGCAGGGAATTTTCGGCGCTGTTCCATTTGTCGTTGTGTCCGTTAATGCTGTAGCTGATATGCCTGTACTGCAGGTCGGCATATATGCTCAGGCCGCTGGCTGGCATATACTCTGCCTTAAGATAGATGTTGGCATCGTTCTTGGCTCCTGTGTTGCGGTAGTATTCATGGTTGGGTGTGAGCGTGCCAATGTACTCCTTTACCCACAGCACATGGCCGAAGTGCTTGCCGTAGTATCTGTTTGCTCCGCCGCCTAATGTGGCGTTCAGGTTTTTGTTCTTGAAGTTAAGCGAGAATATTGCGCCGCCAAAATGGTTGTCCATGGCCTTTTTGCGTATGAGGTCGCTCTTCTTTACCTCGTTCCCGTTTACAATGAATGGCTGCAGGGCATATTCAACGAGCTTGCGTCCGCTCTTGTATTCCTGATAGTAGCCATCGCCTTTTGTGTAGTGAAGTCCAATGTTCATGCTCCAGCTGTCGTTGAAATGATGGTCAATGAGCAGCTGGTAATTCTTCTGCGTGTAGTTGTCGGTCTGTCCGTCATAATAATGTGCCTTGCCGGTGGAGTCGGTGTACATGTAGCCGCAGCTGTTGTAGCGGCGGCCGTACATCTGCATCTCCTCCTTGCTTGCGTAGTTCCAGGCGTGGTAGGTCTGTTCCTCGCCGGCGAATGTAATGAGGCGCACTGTGGTCTTGCTGCCGTAGTATGTGCCCTGGAGGTAGTACGAACCTAGGTTTGTGCTTGCGCGGTCAATGTAGCCGTCGCTGCCAATGTCCGACAGCCTTATGTCGAGCATCCACCGGTTTGCGATTAGTCCTGTTCCTGCCCGCAGTGTCTCTTTGTGCGTGCCGAACATTCCTGCCGAAAGGCTCAGGCCTGCATAGGGCTTTGTCCTTATGTCGCTTGTCCTGAGGTTTATGCTTGCTCCGAACGCTCCCGCACCGTTTGTTGATGTTCCCGCTCCACGCTGAATTTGAACGTCCTTTACCGAAGAGGCAATGTCGGGAAGGTTTACCCAAAATACGGTGTGGCTCTCGGCATCGTTTACCGGTATTCCGTTGGCTGTTACATTTATTCTGCTGCCGTCTGTGCCGCGTATGCGGAGGCTGGTGTATCCAATGCCTGCTCCCGCGTCGCTTGTGGCAACGGCGCTTGGCGTGGATGTAATAAGGTAGGGAAAGTCAACTCCGGTGTTCACCTTTTCCAGTTCCTCCTGCCCAATGTTTGTGTAGGCGACAGGAGTGTTGCCGGTGGCCCGGGTGGCGATGATGTCTACTCCCTGCAAATGGTATTGCAGGCTGTCTTTTTTGCTCTCCTGCGCATTGAGCACAGAGGGCAGCGCTGCCAGCAGAAGGCAGCAGGGCAATGTCATTTTTTTCATTGCAGTTCCAATTTTTTTGTGGGGCAAGGAGATAAAAAACTCCCCATGCTCCGTTGTTAAACAGAAAATGGGGATTTTTCCTGTGCGGCCCATACAAAAATTGGAATGTGTATATGGGCCTTTTCCCTACGCCGGCATTATCCGTATCAGGTTCATGGGTATGATCTCAGCCTCTGCAATGCAGCCCTCGGCTGCGTGCAAGTTTAGGCACCCCTTTATTGAAATCTGCTGCAAAAGTAGTGCTAATGATTATTATGGCAAAATGTTTTTTGCTGTTTTTTTTTGCTTGGCCGCTATAAATGAACAGCATTTAGGAATTTCCCTTAATTTAAATGGCTTCTTAATCAAAGAACTGCTCCATTGGGGCTTGAAGCATGGCGCTCTCCTTTTCTGTTTCTCCGTTAGCTATGCGCCACAGTGCGGCCTCCTTGCCTTTGAGATGCGCCTCTGAGATAATCTCCCCTATGTAGCTGTTGTCTCCTGTGCCGTCAAGCATCTTGGAGAGTTCGCCTATGCTGCAGCCGCTGAGCCTGTCATTATATATATATCCGTCCTCGTCGCAGCTCTCAATGATGATTCCTCTGCGGCACATTTCGTCAAGAATATCCACTGTTATGTGCGTTGGCAGATTGTATCTTTCGCTCATTGTCTCGGCAATCTCCCGTGTGAGGATTATGCCGTCGGTGCTTGTGCCCGCTTCTTTGCCGCGTATTGCAATTAGCATGGCGAGAAACTTGCGGCAGCTGTGGCTTATTGCCCTGAACTTGTTCTCGTTGTCAATTCTCTTTCCCTCCTGCAGCAGATAGTTCCACCGTGAGCCGGCAAGTATAATGTTCCACGACACATGAATCCAAATGAGAAAAATAAGGATACTCGCAAGGCTTCCGTAAATGTCGTGAAGGTTTGTGGCGGCAGCGAAAATCTTGAATCCGAAGTATTGTGCAAGGTAGAGAACTGCACCGCATGCACCGGCCGAAATTGCTGCATATTTTGTATTTACCTTTGTGCCGGGTATGAATTTGTACGAAACAAAAAGAATGAGGATTATTGTGGAGAATGTTACAAGAAAAACATTCGCTTCCTTAATGAATCCGTCGCCAAAGAATGATGAAACGCTTATGCCTATGGCAAGCATGGTTATTATTACAAACGGAACAAGAAGGCTGAATGTAAATACCTTCAGCTGTTTTCTTATGCTGTGCCCTTTCAAGTTCCAAAGCGAATTGAAGGAGTTGTCAATGGTCTGGAATATCGAGAACACTGAGTAGAGCAGCACGGCAAGACCTATGGCAGCACCAATTATGTGGCTGGTGTTTGTGTTGTTCAGGTAACTGTCGGTAACAGTGAGCAGCCACTCCGAGATTGCCGCATTGCCCGAAAAGAGCTCGTGCACCTGCTCCTTGAATTCCGGTCCGTAGCCCATTTTGTTTGCCACCGCAACAAGCATTGCCATCACAGGCACGGCGGCAAACAGCGTGTGGTAGGTAAGCGCTGCGGCGGCCTGTCTCAAGCGGTAGAGGCTTGAGTACATCTTTATGAATGACCATAGGAAGATATTGCCGTCAATGTTCCTGTCCCTGTCGAGCAGTTGCACATAACCGGCTATTTTCTTAATCCTCTGTTTCATTCTTTCCAGTTTCTAAAGGCAGGTTCTGTAAATTACTCAGCCATCAGCTCCTCTATTGCGCGGCACAGCTGGTCGGGGCACGATGTTGGCTTGCCGTTGCAGCTTATGCCCTTGAGGCGTGATATGACATCCTCATAGCGCATGCCTTTTACAAGGCTGCTGATGCCTTGAAGGTTGCCATGGCAGCCGCCAAAGAACTTTACATCAACAATAACTCCGTTCTCTCCTGTCACTTCAATAAAACGCGAGCAAGTGCCGCTTGTCTGGTATGTGATTGTTTTCATTATGCAGTCTTTACTTTGAATTCAGGGATTCCATTATGCTTATATTCGCTGTCAATTATCTTGCACTGCTCGTATATATATGAGCGGGCTTTTATTGCGGGCTGCAGGCAATACTCGTCATAGAGCCTCTTGAATGTGCCTAAGTCCTCCTCGGCCATTCCCTCAATGCTCCTTACATGCGGGAAAAGCAGTTTGCAGAATGCCGATGCAATCTTTCTTACAGCCTTTGCATGGCGCACATAGGCTGTATTCTTGTCATATTCCACCAGCTCGTCAAATATCTGCAGGGAATTTGAATCGGTGCGCATGTGGTGCAGGTACTCAGAGAACACTTCTGAGTCGATTGCCCATCCGTAGTATATCTGCCCTTCGGAAATCTTTGGCAGATGCCAGCCGGGAATAAACAGCTGGAAGCGGTCAAGCATTGCCGATGAGCGGAAAATGTCGGGCAGAATCTTCTGAAAATCCTCATTAACAGGCTTCATATCCTCTGTCAATGCAATGTTGCCCGCTAATCCAAGGCCGCACGATGAAACTATCTTTATATCGGCAAGCGATGCGTTTCCTGCCTCAAGGTAGCTCTTGAGGAAACCCTGCAGCTCGCCTGTCCTGTCGTCAAAGCTCAGTGTCGAAACCTCGTCAAAGACAATAAGGTCGTGATTCTTTATTGCGCCATACTGCTTTGTGGAGTGGTTGTATATAAGCTGCGCCCTTGTACATTTGCCGCTAATCATGCGAAAGTACTGGCTCATGTTGTTGTATGTGAAGCTTTTTCCCGATGACTTAGGGCCTAATTCAATAAAGTTCAGGTTGGGCTCTATGGCCGGAAGCAGCCTTGTAATCATTGTGAACTTTGCCTCGTAGGTGGGGAAGCTCTCGGGCGTGTATCCCATTGTTGTCAGAAGAACGTCAATCCACTCGTCAGTGCTGAAATTTGCCCTTCGTGCAATAAAGTCATCGTAGTTCAATGTCTTGTAAGGGTTGAATGACTTGTACGATGTCATGAGCACATATCCCTTCTTGCGTCCTTCGGGCGGCATGTACATCATGGTAATGTTTCCCCAGTTCTCGCCGTCAACAAGGTCGTTCCTGTTTTCGGCAATCACTTTTGTGTCAATGTACATGTTTGCTGTTATGTTCAGGTCGGGGAGCATGAATGCCACCATGCCGTCGTCAAGCTTTGTCTTGACAACTATGCGTGTTGTGATGTTCACATTCTCGCCTTCAAGAAGCCTCATCATCAGCGTGTCGCTGTTTTGCGGCATCTTGGCTGCAAGGTACTCCTTTATTGCCTCTTCGTCCCTAACGCCGCCCGATGAAAAGCGGTTAAGGATATAGTCCTTTACAAATGTTGGCAGATTGCGGCCGGTGAAGAGCCCGTATGCTGCCTTGTCCTTGCATATTGCATAATCCTCGAATACACTCTGTATTCTTGCTGAAATTTCATTCATGGGTGTATGTGTTGTTTTGTTTTTTTTCTTCTTCTTATTCTTCTTCTTAGAACGATGAGTCTATTTCAAATCCCTTTTTCTTTATAGGTGCCGGCTTTGGCTCTTCCCTTTCCGCTGTTTTGAATTGTGCATTATCACTTCTCTGTATGCGTGTCTCGTCAGCGCGGGGCGGTTCAGGTCTCCGCACTTTTGGGGCTGGAGGAGTGTGAATGCGGGTGCTTTCAGGCTGCTCAGCCTCAAACTTGGCCGTGGAGATGCGCTCTTTTTCTCTTTCAAAGAGATTGCGCCCGGCTCTTGCGGCAGGCCTGGGCTTAGGCCTTTCAGCCTTTTCAATGTGACTTGCCACAGTTTCATCGGTGCGGCGCTGTACCTTGGCTTTTTCTGCCGCAAGGTCTGCGCCTGCGGCAAGCAGCTCTATTGCTGATTGCAAGAGAGTGCCTTTGGTGTTTGTGCACCTTGCCTTGCCTTTGGCCGAACCGTAGAGGCTGTACAGTTCGTCATGGCTTATGGCAAGGTTCTTGCCGTTTACGCTCACATGCAGCGAGTCTTTAAACTTGAAGTATTTCAGTTTCCATTTGCTCTTCCCCTTCTTTATTGTTGCCGGCAGCTCAGTGCTGATGGCGTCTGAAGTGAAGACAATGCGGTTTCTGGCAAGCTCCTTTTCAAAGTCAAGGTCTCTGTACTCATGCAGAATCTTTATCTTGCCGTTGCTTATTGAGATACTGTCCGATATTGCATAGTGAACGTATGTCTTGAGCATTCGCTTGAGGATGAATTTATATAGCCACATTCTCATTTTCAAGAATGCCCCAGGCGCTTTTTTCTTAAGGCTGTTGTTTGATGGCTTTATCAGCAGCAGGAATAGGCGAAAAAACATAACTTTTTAGATTGTGTTTGTCATTTAATGCAAAACTAAGCAAAAATTTTTAAAACTCAATAAAAATATGGCTGTTGCTGCTTATTGCTCCCTCCTGTTTTTGCTTATTCTTACCTGAACCATTTTTTCAGCAGAATCAGTTGGGGGTGCTTTTCGCTCTGCCAGTACCATTTTGAGGGGTCGCTCTGCAGCATGTTGAAAGTAATGTTCTCGTCAATGAATTTTTCCAGTTCCTTCCTTGTTCTGGCACGTTTTCTGCCGCGGAGCAGGGTAGCGGTGTCCATTTCGGAGAGTGGCTTTGCATAGTAGCGCTCAAACTGTTTTCCGTCGGGGCGGCTGTTGAGGTGCGCTTCATAGAGCTGCTCAAGCATTTCTCTCTTCTCGTCTACGGCATCATCCTTTGCTGCCTGATTATAGAGCTTTGGTGTTGCGTCAAGCAGGTCGTCTGTTATTGCGCGCATGAGCGGTTTGTTGCTGAGGCTCTTTTTCATTGCGGCAATAGAGCAGTAGCCGTCAAGCATGCCGCTGCCATCGGCAAGATGCTCTGTTGCAATTCTGTTTTGTGACACATTGCGTCCGCGTCCGCGCATTATTCCGTTCTGCCTTGAGACGCCAAGCCCGCCTATGGATGTTTTTCCTGTGTATACGGCTCTTAGCGCGTCCATGCAGTAGAGGTCCAGCTCCTTTATGTCGCTTTCCCTGTTTATGATGCCAAGCACAAGTGTGGCCCAGGAATGTTCGCCGTCTCCTTTGTAAAGATAGCTAATAACGCGCCTTTCGGCCTTCCGCAGGAGCTGCATCAGCTTTCTTTCCCGCTCGCTTTCGTCATTGAGCCTGCGTGCCGCCCTTGCCCTTTTTATTAGAAAGGTGTCCTTTATGGTGCGCCTGTCAATTTCTGCCTGAAAATGCTTAACCCATTTTCCCGACAATGTTATTTCGCCTCCTCTGATATTGTAGCCGAGGAATTTTGAGAATTTGCCGCCTGTAATGTCTTCAATTTTCCTGGGGTTTATTTCCAGTCCTTTTTCGGCAAGAATGCCGATTATTTTTTCTGTGGCAGCCTCATAGTCCTTGCCAATGTAGATTATATCGTCGGAGTAGCGCACATAGCTGCCCTCAAGTTCCGAAATCTCCTTGTCGAGGTCGTAGAGAATAACATTCGCCAGCCAAGCCGATACGGCGCACCCCTGCTTTATTCCCTGGTAGCTGCTAATCATTTCCTTTCGGCGGCTGTCGTAATAAATGTCGCTGTCATAGTAGCGGCGCAGCAGCGCGGTTACTGATGAAGCGCCGTGGCGCTGCTCTACAGTGTCAAGCGCCCGGTGAATATGCTCTCTCTTTACCGTATCGAAGTATTTGTGTATGTCGAATTTGCGGCCAATGATATTGCCTGTGCCAATCCCGGCATTCGTTTTGATGCGCTGCGACAGGTCCTTGACAATTTTCCCTATTCCAATATCCTCCTGATATGACAGGCATTGCGGATGTATCATCTTCCCCTCGTTCCGTGTGAGCCATTTGTATATTGCAAACAGCACAAGGCGGTCCATGGGGGAGTTAATGAAGAATGTCCTCTCTCCGCCGTCATCTTTTGGCCTGTAACCGGTGTGCGGAGGCTTTATGTGATACTTTCCGCTCCCTATCTGCATGCAGAGGGCGGCCCGTCCGTTTGGGTTCTGGATATGTTCAAGAAACTCTTCGGGAATTCCTTTCTTTATTCCGTGCTCCACAACCTCGGCCCAGAGATTTTCATCAAGGAACAGTGACCTTAGTATGTTGTCCATGTCGTATAAGGGAAGTTCTGTAAAAGCCAATCCCACCGGCGCGGGGCATAACTTTATTTTTTTAGATGATTGTAGCGCTGTTTGAACGCCATGGCCATGGCGTTCAAACAGCGCTACAATTCAGTCTTGCCGGCCGGATTGGAAAAAACCTGCCCGGGTTTATAGTTTGTCGGGAGAGCTTAGCAGCTGTTATAGCAGTTAAACAGTTGCTAACGTCCCTTGTAGTCATTGTAATCAAATACTCCGCTGTCAAAGTATTTGTTTACGCAGTACGACAACAGCATCTTCCCATTGAAATTGTTGTCGAAAATCATCTCTGCAATTTCAGTGATGCACTCGTCTCTTGACATCTCCTCCTCGCAATAGTCAAGGCAGCGAAGGCCGAGATACTTTATCATTGTCATCATTGACGAGAATGCGCCGTCGCCAATGTAGGCGTTCAGGTATTCACTGGGCAGTATATTTGTAATCCTTTCGGAATTTGTTATCTGATAGTCATATAATATGCGGTTGTTGTTGTACCTTTCAACGGCAAGGCAAATTTCGCTGTCGCCCGACGCTCTCCTTATTTGCTCGATGTCTCTTTCAAGCTTTATGTAAAGCTCGTTCAGGGAGCGATGCTTCTTGTAGGCCCATTTCTCGGCGTTGCGGGGCATTTCAGTGAAGATATAGTTGTCCTGATTCTCATAGTTGCACCCTCTCATTACAGGAATTACTATATATCTGCCATCGGCAAAGTTGCTGTATACATTAAGCGCTGATATATATTTGCGTGTTCTTTTCAGGTCAAATTCAGCCAATGCCACTGCTACATCCTTGCTCCACCAGCCCTTGCGTATTTTGTAGGATGTTGATTCCTTGTCCTGCATTCTGTTGAGCGCACGGCAGTTGCGCAGAAGTATTATCCACAGCCTGTCGTAACTGAGCGAGTTTATTGCGTTGATATATCTGTTGCTGTCGAAACTCTTTTCACTGCCAAATCCCATTTCAACAAACTGCGGAAGAATCCAGCTGCGGTTAAGGTTTAGGGTTTCAATATAAGTCTGCCCCTTGATTTCCCTGCACAGGTCGGCAAGCTCGCTGTCAATCTCCGCTTGGTCCTCAGTATATGGGCAGTCATTTTCCCAAGTCTCATTTTCAGGCTCTCTTTGCTGCTCCTGTGAAGGGCTTGCATAGCTTGCCGGCTGATTGGAATAGGGCAGGGGAGGCGGCGTTGCTGTGAACAGCTGCTTTACTTTATCCACATTGCGGGCAAAGTCCCAGTCGGGCATTCCCTCTTTCCATACATAGGTGTTTTGGGTCATTACTCCCAGGCACATGAATTCTGTAAGCTGGGCAATTGTATATGGGCCGGCCTGTGCTCCGTTGAGCACCAGGAAATAGCTTTCACTGTCAAGCTTCTCTATTAGCGGGCATCCGCAATTAGAGCAGAACTGTTTGTCGTCGTTGAATTCCTTGTTGCAGTTAGGGCAATATTGCATAGCTTTATTGAATGCTTTCGTGTTTTTTGTATTATGTGCATCTGTTCTTGTGCACATTTGCAAATGTACAAAGTTCGATACAATAATACAAACCTGCAACTCTTTTTTTGTGATTTGAATTGCTGCAATGACTGGCAGCAATGGCAGACAATGGCTGTGGTGGCATATATGTTGCCTTGCCGGATTTTCTGGAACATGAACAGTTTCTTGCGTTATAATAAAAAAACACAGGCGGCTATTCACATAGGCGCCTGTATCCGCGCAATCGCTATTGCGCATTTAACTAATTTAATACTTATTACAATGCTCCGCATTGCGGAACATTGACTTTGTAGAAAGGCGGCAGTGGGTTATA
>JAFXAR010000043.1 GCA_017516885.1 Bacteroidaceae bacterium | reverse complement strand
TATTTTTAGCGAACATTTAGTTAGCGTTTTGCCGAATTAGCTCGGTTGGCAGGGCAACTCATTCGTCCAAATATGAACAATGAGTAGGTGCGGATGGTAAAGATATTTTTAGCGAACATTTAGTTAGCATTTTGCCGAATTAGCTCGGTTGGCAGGGCAACTCATTCGTCCAAATATGAACAATGAGTAGGTGCGGTCAATGATGCGTTTTTACATTTTGCCGAATTAGCTCAGTTGGCAGGGCAACTCATTCGTCCAAATATGAACAATGAGTAGGTGCGGATGATAAAGATATTTTTTAGCGAACATTTAGTTAGCATTTTGCCGAATTAGCTCAGTTGGTAGAGCAACTCATTCGTAATGAGTAGGTCCGGGGTTCGAGTCCCCGACTCGGCTCGTAGAGAATAAAGGTCATGTCGTTTGATGTGACCTTTAAATTTGCCAAACATCAATGTCGAATAACTATTTCAAATTCAAGCAATTCACAATTAGGCAGGAAAACTGCGCCATGAAAGTAGGCACTGACGGATGTCTGCTTGGCGGATGGTTCGACTGCTCGCGCAGCAAACGTATTCTTGACGCAGGATGCGGCAGCGGGTTAATCGCCATAATGGCGGCTCAGCGTTGTAATGCTGAAATAACAGGTGTGGAAATTGATGCAGATGCAGCAGCTCAAGCAGCGGAGAATGCAGCCGCATCCCCTTGGGGCAGCCGCATAAACATTGTGAATGCCGATATGTTGCAATTTGCCACCACTACCCCCTTTGACAGCATTGTGTGTAATCCGCCATACTTTGCGAATAGCTTGAAGTGCGGTTCTGAATCACGCACAATTGCAAGGCATGATGATACGCTTAACTGCGGGGATTTTTTCAAAAAGGCAAAAGAGCTTCTTGCTTTAGACGGAAAAGTTTCTATTGTGATTCCATGTGATATGGTTGAGCAATGGAGGGATGCTGCGGCAATCAATGGATTCTCGGCAAGCAGAATAACTTATATAAAGACTACTCCGCGCAAAATGCCTAAGCGCGCACTATTGGAGTTTGTACGCGCGCTATGTGCGAATACACAGAGTTCCACCATGGTGCTTGAAGAGGAGCCCGGCATTTACAGCGAGGATGCAAAAAAAATTCTCGGAGATTTCTATTTATATATAATGTAAATGAATTTTACTATACGTTGCCCGCTATGACATCGTAGAACTGCCTGTAAAGAGGCATGGGAACGCATGTGCCGTCCCAGCCTTGCGAAGCAAGCACTTTCAGCCCTGAGGGGACAATTTCAATGAGCAGGTCTTTCTCCATTTCGCAAGGCTCTCCGTCGTAGTGTACAGGACCGGCCTCTTTCCTTTTAATTTTAACCCACTCCGAAGCCAGTGTTGTCATGTGGCGGCTCTCCTTAAACTTACTGGTGAAGAGCAGTGTCACAATCTCCGGTACTTCAATAGGGAGAAACGGAGAGAGAATTGACACGGTCAGCAGCCCATCGCGCATTGATGCATAAGGTGCTATGTAGGCATTGTTGCCGTATTGCGCGGCATTGCCACATGCGATTACAAAAGCCTTAAAGTTTTTCTTCACATGAGGTGTTTCAATTTCATATTCCTCAGGCTTGTATGTAACCCAATCGGTAAGTGTTTTTTGGATATAGCTAAACATTCCCCTGCGGCTGCCTTTTGCAAAATGATTGCTCACGAGTGCGTCAAATCCCACTCCGCAGGCGCAGAAAAAAGGGCGTCCGTTCAATTTGCCGTAATCAATGGACTGAACCTCGGCCTTGTTAATGAACTCTATTGCCTTTTGCGCATTGAGCGGTATTCCCAAATGTCGTGCAAAACCGTTTCCTGACCCGCAGGGAATAACTCCCAATGCCGTATCAGTATGCGCAAGCGCAGAGCCTACCTCATTGATTGTACCATCACCGCCAACGGCTACAACAACATCCACTCCGCGCTCAACAGCTTTTTTTGCAAGCTCTGTAGCGTGGCGTGCATACTGTGTGTGTTCTATTGAGAAATCAAACTTATTTTTGTCAAGATATTTCTCAATATTTTCAGGTATTTTTTTCTTGGTTTGCACACCCGATTTGGGGTTTATGAGGAATAATATGCTTTTTTTCTTTTTCACGACAATCTTAAGAAACCGTTTCTAATAAATCCGCTGCAAAATTAACCAAATTTGGCGATACAATAAAATAAAACCAGCGGATATTGCAAGGCGTGGAAATAAATTCAATGCCGGCCACTGTTCTATAACAACATTGAAAACCAATAATTGACTTTCAATTTACTACCAGGCTTACCAGGCTTATTTCGCAAACCTTATTTAAAAATATATTATATATTTGTAACAGGAAAATAAAATTATTAACTTTGCAATTTGTAACGCATGACTAGAGAATTTTGTTGAGTAGAAAAGATGTTGAAGCATCAAAAAAACAGTAAGCAAGATGAGCAAAGAAAACAAAAAGGATGATTTCCCATTTTGGGAAGAGATGTTTGAAGAGGGCGGCATTACTCTAATTGAGGACCCGAACGCCCCCGAAATGCATGAAAGCAACGATTATTTTAGTGAAACTGAGATGCCTATATTGCCGCTTCGCAATATGGTATTGTTTCCATTAACCATAATACCTGTATCTGTAGCAA
Organism: Bacteroidaceae bacterium; assembly: GCA_017516885.1. Lineage (GTDB taxonomy): Bacteria > Bacteroidota > Bacteroidia > Bacteroidales > Bacteroidaceae > HGM04593. The sequence goes on along the minus strand of JAFXAR010000043.1, from coordinate 51,930 downwards.
GAGCATCGTCAAAAAAACTATTGCAGAGCATTGCCGGCAATCCTGAAGCTCTTATAGCAGTTGTATGCCAAAAGGACCCCAAGGTGGAAGCGCCGGGAATGGACGACTTGTACAACATTGGAACAACCGCCAAGATTATTAGAGTTCTTGACATTGACGAAGACGCGACAACGGTTATACTCAAAGGCATACAAAAAGTTGAGATAACAGGAATTACGCAGAACGAGCCCTATTTGACTGCTACAGTAAACAGTGTGATTGAAAAGCCATTCAAGGAGGATGATGAATTCCATGTGCTCATGGAAAGCTGCCGCAACACAGCATTGCGCACTCTTCACAAAGGAACTGCACAGCCGGAATCGCAATTCGCGCTGAAGAACATGAAGGATGGCGCTCCGCTCATAAACTTCCTGTGCGCAAACATGAAGATTTCGCTAAAGGAGAGAATTTCCCTTTTCAGGGAGAACTCCCTTGTTGAGCGCGCCTACCATCTGCTTACAATCCTGAACAAGGAGGAGCAGATGGCAAAAATCGAGCAGAAGATTATAAAAAAGACCAACATTGAGATTGAGCAGCAGCAGAAGGAATACTTCATACAGCAGCAGATAAAGAACCTTCAAGAGGAACTTGGCGGCGGGAGCATACAGGAACAGGACACAAAGGAGCTGCTGGAGATTGCAAAGGGAAAGAAATGGAGCAAGGAGATTGGCGAGACATTTGAGAAGGAGGTAAGCAAGCTTGAGCGCATATTCCCTCAAAGTCCCGACTATCATGTGCAGCTGAACTATCTGCAGCAGTTTGTGAGCCTTCCTTGGGGCAAATGCACAAAGGATAACCTTGACATGAAAAATGCCGAAAAGGTGCTCAACAGCGACCATTACGGCCTTGAAAAAGTAAAAGAGAGAATACTTGAGCATCTGGCTGTGATAAAGATGCGTGGCGACCTTAAAGCGCCTATAATTTGTCTTTACGGCCCTCCGGGAGTGGGAAAAACTTCCCTTGGAAAATCAATTGCAAGAGCGCTCAAGCGCAAATATGTGCGCATTTCGCTGGGCGGTGTGCACGATGAATCGGAAATTCGCGGACACCGGAAGACCTATGTGGGTGCAATGCCGGGACGCATAATGAAGAGCCTGCAAAAGGCCGGTACAGACAACCCGGTGTTCATTCTTGACGAGATTGACAAGGTTGGCCGTGTTTCCATGCATGGCGATCCCTCTTCGGCATTGCTTGAGGTGCTTGACCCGGAACAGAACTCAAATTTCCACGACAATTTCCTCGGCGTTGACTATGACCTTTCAAAGGTTATGTTCATTGCAACAGCTAACGACCTCGCAGGAATACCCGAGCCCCTGCTCGACCGCATGGAGCTTATCGAGGTCAGCGGCTATCTCACTGAAGAGAAAATTGAAATAGCAAAGCGTCATCTTGTGGCAAAAGAGAAGGCAGCAAACGGAATTGAGAAAGAGAGAATAACCATAAGCAATCAGGCCATTGAAAGAATCATTGAGGACTACACGCGCGAATCGGGAGTTAGAACTCTTGAAAAGAGGATTGGCAAAATCTTCCGCCGCTTGGCGTGCCAGAAGGCTGTATCCGGGGAAATTGAGACAAGAACCGTAAAGCCTGAACATCTCAAGGAACTGCTTGGCGTGAAAATGTATTCACGCGACAAGTATCAGGGCAATGACTATGCCGGCGTGGTGACCGGGCTTGCCTGGACGGCCGTAGGCGGCGAGATATTGATGATTGAGACCAGCTTGAGCCGTGGCAAAGGCGAGAAGCTGACGCTTACGGGCAACCTTGGCGATGTAATGAAGGAGTCGGCAATGCTGGCGCTTGAATACATAAAGTCACACGCGTCACAGCTCGGCATACCGCACGAAGTATTCGGCAAATGGGATATACATATACATGTGCCTGAAGGCGCAATCCCAAAAGACGGCCCTTCGGCCGGCATTACCATGGCAACAGCCTTGGCTTCGGCGCTGACACAGCGTAAGATAAAGCCAAACATTGCAATGACAGGCGAGATAACGCTTCGTGGAAAGGTGCTTCCGGTTGGCGGAATAAAAGAGAAAATTCTTGCAGCAAAGCGTGCCGGAATAAGCGATATTATAATATGCGAAGAGAACAGGCGCAACATTGAGGATATTCCCGAAATCTACCTATCGGGACTTAACTTCCATTATGTCAATGACGTTCAGGAAGTTTTAGACATTGCTCTGCTTGACGAAAAAGTAAAGAACCCCATAAACCTGACAGAATAAAGTGAAATTCAATCTTTTGCATACAGATAGCGGCAGCAAGGCCCGCGCTGGAATACTCTCTACCGGCCATGGGGATATTATGACCCCGATATTCATGCCTGTAGGAACAGTTGGTTCGGTAAAGGGCGTGCAGATACCGTATCTCAAGGATGACATCAAGGCCCAGATAATTCTTGGCAACACATATCATTTGTATCTGCGTCCGGGACTTGACGTGCTTGAGAATGCCGGAGGGCTTCATAAGTTCAATTCATGGAACCGCCCTATTCTTACCGACAGTGGCGGATTTCAGGTTTTTTCTCTAAAGGATATTCGCAAGATGAACGAAGAGGGTGTGGAGTTCCGTTCGCACATTGACGGTTCAAAGCACTTCTTTTCGCCCGAAAGGGTTATGGACATTGAGCGCAGCATTGGCGCTGACATAATAATGGCATTTGACGAATGCACTCCTGGCACTGCCGATTACGATTACGCCAAAAAGTCAATGGAGAGAACGCACCGATGGCTTGACAGATGCATCGGCCGCCTGGCTGAAACTGAGCCAAAATACGGATACGAGCAGCAGCTCTTCCCTATTGTGCAGGGATGCGTCTACCCCGACTTGCGCCGTCGTTCAGCTGAGTTCATTGCGTCAAAAGAGGCTGCCGGCAACGCCATTGGCGGCCTTGCTGTGGGAGAGCCGGCCGAGAAGATGTACGAGATGATTGAGGTTGTGAACGAGATTCTTCCCACTGACAGACCGCGCTATCTTATGGGCGTAGGAACTCCTGCAAATATTTTGGAAGGCATTGAGCGGGGAGTTGACATGTTCGACTGCGTGATGCCTACCCGAAATGGACGCAACGCCATGCTCTTTACAAAACATGGCATAATGAACATGCGCAACGAGAAGTGGAAATATGACTTCTCGCCCATTGAGGAGGATGGCGCATCATTCGTTGATACGCTCTACAGCAAGGCCTATCTGCGCCATCTTTTCATTGCACAGGAACTGCTTGCGCTGGAGATTGCGTCAATTCATAACCTTGCGTTTTATGTGTGGCTTACGCAGGAGGCCCGCAAGCACATACTTGCCGATGACTATTCAAGCTGGAAGAAAAGCATGCTCCAGGAGGTTACACGTAGGCTGTAGCACCATGTGATGAACACAAAACAGGGAAATAAAGATGAAATGGCTTAACTACTTAAAGATAAACAAACTCGATTGGTACATAATCAAAAAGTTCCTCGGGACATACTTCTTCTCGCTGGCGCTGATTATTGTGATTATCGTTGTGTTTGACTACAACGAGAAGATTGACAAGTTCGCTACTTCAAATGCAACAACCAATGAGATTATATTTGACTATTATCTCAACCTTGCGCCCTACTATGCCAACACGTTCAGTGCCCTGTTCGTGTTTATTTCAGTAATATACTTCACCTCAAAGCTGGCCGACAACTCCGAGATTATTGCAATGTTCGCTTCGGGAGTAAGTTTTGGAAGACTGATGAAGCCTTACATGATTTCGGCCGGAATAATAGCCTTGATGACCTTTACGCTAAGCGCCTACATAATACCCCAAGGCAACAGCACCCGTCTGGCTTTTGAACAGCAGTACAACAAGAAGAAGAAGGTTGAATCGGCCAACAATGTCCAGGTAAAGATTGATGAAAACACAATAGCCTTCATAGAGCGCTACGAGAGCCGGAACAACATGGGCTGGCGCTTCTCTCTTGACAGTTTTGAGGGCAAGAAGCTCGTGTCGCGCCTGACAGCCAACAATGTGAAATACAATCCCGACCGGCCGGGAACATGGACTGCCCGCCGCTGGACAATATGGAAACTGGGCGAGGGGGAAGGAACTCTGCGCTCAAGCAACCGTGAACCGCTTGATACGCTTATCTCGCTCGAACCCACCGATTTCCTAATCTCTGAAGGCGAACAGGAGACAATGACTTCGCCCCAGCTGAGCAAATATATAGAAAAACAGAAAGCAAGAGGAATGAGCAAGATAAAGACTTTTGAAGTTGAATACCACAAGCGCATTGCAATGTCATTTGCCGCATTCATCCTTACAATAATAGGTGCGTCATTGTCATCGAGAAAGAAAAAGGGAGGAATGGGCATATCTCTCGCAGTGGGTCTTGCGCTCAGTTTCTCCTACATTATGCTGCAGACAGTATCGTCGGCCTTTGCCGAACAGATGCCGGTGATTCTTGCAGTGTGGATACCGAATATTCTTTATGCGCTCATTGCGGTATACCTCTACCGCAAAGCGCCACGATAAACTAAGATAAAATGTATTTTGACGAATTTGATTTTGAAGATGAAGTTCTTGATGCACTGGACGCCATGCGCTTTGAGAAGTGCACCCCAATCCAGGAACAGACGTTGCGGCCGCTTATGGATGGCCACGACCTTATAGGCGTTGCGCAGACGGGCACAGGAAAAACCGCAGCCTATTTGCTTCCGGTGCTCAACAAACTTTGCAGGGGAGGATACCCCGAGGATGCAATAAACTGCATAATCATGGCGCCTACGCGTGAACTGGCGCAGCAAATTGACCGCCAGCTCGAAGGGTTTACCTACTTTATGCAGGTGTCAAGCGTTGCCGTGTATGGCGGCAATGACGGGCAGAGGTATGAACAGGAGCTCCGTGGCATGGCTAAAGGAGCTGATATAATTGTAGCTACCCCCGGAAGACTGATTAGCCATATAAACTTGGGTAACATAGACCTCTCAAAAGTATCCTTCTTTATACTTGACGAGGCCGACAGAATGCTCGACATGGGCTTCTACAACGACATCATGACCATTGCCAAGCAATTGCCGAAAGAGAGGCAGACAATGCTCTTCTCGGCAACCATGCCCGAAGAGATACGCCGTTTGGCAAAGGAAATCCTGAACAATCCAGTACAGATAACCCTTGCTCTTGCAAAACCGGCCGAGGGCATAACACAGCAAGCTTTCGTGTGCCACGAAGCGCAGAAAATGGGCATTGTCAGCCACATATTTGAAAGCGAAAGCAGCGAGAGGGTTATACTCTTCGCATCACGCAAAAGCAAGGTTAAGGAGATTGCCATTGCGCTAAAAAGGCGCGGGTTCAATGTTGGGGAAATGCACAGTGACCTGAGCCAGAGCGAGCGTGATGAAATAATGTTCCAGTACAAAAGCCGCAAGATTGACATGATTGTTGCAACAGATATTCTTGCGCGCGGAATTGACATTGACGACATTAGAATTGTAATCAACTACGACGTGCCCCGCGACTGTGACGACTATATACACAGAATAGGCCGTACAGCACGCGCCGGAAGCAAGGGACGAGCAATAACCTTTGTCTCGGAGGAGGATCAGGAGTTTTTCAAGCGCATTGAGGACTTTATTGAGCAGGATGTTGCAAAAATGGATATTCCTGCAGCTTTAGGCTCTGCGCCTGAATATGCCCCCGAAAAGCACAAGGCGTCAGTTAAAGGCAAAAAGAGCGCGAAAGGCAGAAATTCCTCAAGGAACAGTTCAAAAGGCGGCAGCAAACGCCGCAGCGGTGCAAACAGAAGAAATAAGGAGGTTAAAGAAATGCCAAGCCCTAAGACCGGATTTGAGGCAGGGAAAAACGAAGCGGCAGCAGGTGAAGGCGCGCAGCAGTCAGATGCCAACGGCAGAAAAAAGCGCAATAACCGCCGTTACCGCCGCCCGAGGAAGAACTTTAACCAAAACGACAAAACAGACTGACAATCATGGCGATAATAAAGGAAGTAAGAGGACAGAAGCCAATTATTGGAGAGAACTGCTATTTAGCCGACAATGCCGCTGTCATTGGAGATGTCACAATTGGCAATAACTGTTCCGTGTGGTTTGGCGCAGTACTTCGTGGCGATGTTAATACAATAACAGTTGGCAACAATGTGAACATACAGGATGGCGCTGTAATACATACTCTGTACCAGCGTTCCGTAACCAAAATAGGCGACAATGTCTCAATAGGCCATAATGCCACCATACATGGTGCGGAAATAAAGAGCAACAGCCTGATAGGCATGGGAGCTACAATACTTGACAATGCTGTTGTGGAAAGCGGCGCAATTGTTGCGGCAAATGCACTTGTGACCTCAGGAATGCATGTTGAAGGCGGGTGGATATACGCCGGCGTTCCGGCAAGGAAAATCAAGGAGGTAAGCACGGAGCAGCAGAAGGATATTGTCGAACGCATAGCAAAGGATTATATAATGTATGCATCCTGGTATAGGGAATAAGCGCTTACATTGCTGCAAACTACTTTAAATAAAATAGATTAAATAATTCACAGACAAAAATTTAATAAAACAATAAAATCAACCATTATGAAAAACCTGTTTTCGTTTTTAGCAGTAATGCTTTTTGCTGTGCCATCAATGGCCGGCAAAGGCTTGACTCTCAAGGATGTCATTCACGGAGGTTATTGGCCTGAGACCTATGCAGCAATAAAGCCAATGGCCGACGGCGAGCATTTCGCCCGCATGAGCAATGACCGCAGAATGATTCTGAAAGGTTCGTTCAAGAACGGCGAGATTGTAGATACATTATTCAACGTGGACACAGCAAGGGACTTCGGTAAGAAGTATATCGACGGTTACAAGTTCTCGCCCGATGAGTCGATGATTCTGTTGCAGACCTCTACAAGGGGAATCTACAGACACTCATTCACAGCGGAGCACTATATCTTCAACCGCAAGAACAACAGATGTACCCCGCTTTCAGAAAACGGAGCACAGCAGGTTCCCAAATTCTCGCCCGATGGTACAATGATTGCATTCGTGCGCGACAACAACATTTTCCTCGTAAAGCTCCTGTTCGGCAACAGCGAGTCGCAGGTAACCAAAGACGGAGAATTCCGCAAAATAATAAATGGAATCCCCGACTGGGTAAATGAAGAGGAATTTGCCAATGACTGCTCTTATGACTTTAGCGCTGACAGCAAGGTGATAGCCTACATAAAGTACGACGAGAGCGAGGTTATGATGTACGATATGCCAATGTATCTGCCCTCAGACAACAAGAACCGTGAATATGACGACTTCTGTGACCCCTACAGTTTTAAATATCCTGTTGCCGGCGCACAGAACGCAAAGGTTTCAGTACACTCGTATGAGATAAAGAGCAAGGTTACACGCCAGCTCGACGTTACAATACCACAAGAGGGATATATTCCACGCATTAAGTTCACAAATGACCCATCGGTGCTCGCTGTACTGACATTGAACCGCCACCAGAGCGTGCTTGAGATACAGGCTGTAAACCCTCTCTCAGGAACAAGCAAGACTATTATGCGCGAGGAGAGCGACACCTATCTTAATGAGCAGACATACGCAGGCATTGAGTTCCTTGACAAGCACTTTGTATTCCAGAGCGAGCGCAGCGGTTACAACCATCTCTATTTATACACCCTTTCAGGCGAGCTTGTCCAGCCGATAACATCGGGTGAGTATGAGGTAAAGAAGTTCTACGGCTGGAATAGGAAAAAGAACGAATTCTACTATTCAAGCAATGAAGGCAGCCCCCTGCGTGAAAGCATATACAAAATAAGCGCAAAAGGGAAAAAGAGCAAGCTGAGCAAGAACGAAGGTACAAACTCGGCAGTCTTCAGCAACGGCATGAAGTATTTTATAAATACATATTCAAGCATGAATACCCCTCCGCAGGTAACAGCAAACGACAACAGCGGAAAGGTGCTTAAAACACTTATTACAAATGAGAAACTCATTGAGCGTCTTGCTGAATTTGATATGCCGGCAAAAGAGTTCTTTACATTTACAACCAGTGACAACATTGAGCTTAATGGCTGGATGGTAAAGCCTCACGACTTTGATGTCAACAAAAAGTACCCGGTGATAATGTTCCAGTACAGCGGTCCATATTCGCAGCAGGTGCATGACAGCTGGTATGTTGGCAACTACGGCAACGCAATGTTCGAGAGCTACATGGCAAGCCAAGGTTTCATCATGGTGTGCGTTGACGGACGCGGTACAGGCGGACGCGGTACAAAATTCGGCAAATGCACATACCTGAAGATTGGACAGTACGAGTCTGCTGACCAGGTAGAGGCAGCCAAGTATTTGGGAACATTGCCTTATGTTGACAAAAATAACATAGGCATTTGGGGCTGGAGTTTCGGCGGCTACAACACGCTCATGTCAATGAGCTGCGAACCGGTGTTCAAGGCCGGAGTGGCTGTTGCAGCGCCAACAGACTGGCGTTTCTACGACACGGTTTACACAGAACGCTACATGCGCACTCCAAAGGAGAACAGAGAGGGCTATGACAATGGTTCGGCCATTCACCTGGCCGGCAAGCTGAGCGGTCATTTGCTGCTTGTGCACGGAACTGCCGACGACAATGTGCATCTTCGTAACATGATACGCTACATTCATGCACTCACGCAGAACGGCAAGAAGTTTGAGACTGCGCTGTATCCCGACAGCAACCACAGCATCTATCATGGCCGCAACACCCGCTATCATCTTTTTGAAAGAATATCAGACTTCTTCAAGGCGAACCTCAAATAGAACCTCCCTGAAGAAAAATCTGATGCTTTTTAAATTAGTAAAATAATAGCCGTATTCAAACATTACAAGTTATGAAAATAGCAGTAGCAGGAACAGGATATGTAGGCCTGAGCATTGCCACCTTGCTGGCACAGCACAACGAAGTTGTAGCAGTAGACGTAATCCCTGAGAAGGTGGAGAAAATCAACCGGCGCATCTCCCCTATTCAGGACGACTACATTGAGAAATACCTTGCCGAGAAGGAGCTGAACCTGACGGCAACCCTTGACGGCGCAAGCGCCTACCGCGATGCGGAGTTCATAGTGATAGCCGCCCCCACAAATTACGACCCTCAGCTGAACTTCTTTGACACCCACCACATAGAGGATGTCATTGACCTTGTTCTTGAGGTAAACCCCGAGGCTACAATGATTATCAAGAGCACTATCCCGGTTGGATACTGCCGCAGCCTGTATGTAAAATATGCAAAAATATTCAAGGAAAGAGGATGGGACACTACACGCAAATTCCGCTTGCTGTTCTCGCCCGAATTCCTTCGCGAGAGCAAGGCGCTTTATGACAACCTCTACCCCAGCCGCATCATCGTTGGCTATCCAAAAATGATAGAGAAATTCAGCGAGGAAAACGAAGCAATAAAGGCCATTGCCGGCAACCATCTTGAGGAAGCTGCACACAAATTTGCAGAACTGCTGCAGCAGGGAGCGATAAAGCAGGACATCCCCACCCTTTTCATGGGATTAAAGGAGGCCGAAGCAGTGAAGCTTTTTGCAAACACCTACCTTGCCCTGCGCGTGAGCTACTTCAACGAACTTGACACATACGCCGAAGTTAAGGGGCTTGATTCAGCAGCCATAATCCAGGGCGTAGGGCTTGACCCTCGCATTGGCGACCACTACAACAACCCCTCATTCGGATACGGAGGCTACTGTCTGCCAAAAGACACCAAGCAGCTGCTCGCCAACTATCAGGAAGTGCCGCAGAATATGATGAGCGCCATTGTAGAGAGCAACCGCACCCGCAAGGACTTCATTGCCGACCAAGTGCTGCGCATGGCAGGCTGGTACGGATATAGCGAGAACAACCAATACAACTCTCAACTCTCAACTTTCAACTCTCAACTCCCGACAATTGGCGTTTACCGCCTCACAATGAAAAGCAACAGCGATAACTTCCGCCAGTCGTCAATTCAGGGCGTCATGAAGCGCATTAAGGCCAAAGGAGCTGAAGTCATAATATACGAACCGGCACTTGAAGATGGCTCTACATTCTTCGGCAGCCGTGTAGTTAACGACCTGGCCGAATTCAAGCGCCTCTCACAGGCAATCATAGCCAACCGCTATGACACTTGCCTTGACGATGCAAAAGAGAAGGTTTATACGCGCGATATTTTCCGCAGAGACTAAGGGCTGTTAATTTCATATTGACAAGTTGAGTATAGCATATATATACAGGCGCAAATTTCAAGTTACAAGTTAAAATAGCAAAACATTATACAGAACAATCTTATGAGCAACAAAAAGGTTTTTGTATCAGGTTGTTACGACATGCTCCATTCTGGACATGTAGCATTTTTCAAGGAAGCGGCCACTTATGGCGACCTCTATGTAGGCATTGGTTCCGATGCCACAATCCGCGAGCTGAAGGACCGCAAGACAATCAACACCGAGCGCGAGCGCCTCTACATGGTAAAGGCCATACGATATGTAAAGGATGCATTTATCAATAGCGGTAGCGGAATCCTTGACTTTGAGGAGGATGTAAAGCGTCTTAAACCAGATATATTCTTTGTAAACAGCGACGGCTACACCCCGGGCAAGAAGCGCTTTTGCGAAGAGAATGGCATAGAGCTTGTTGTAAGCACCCGCATCCCCGAAGCCGGACTTCCCACACGCTCCACCACTGCGCTGCGCCAGGAGTGCAATATCCCCTACCGCATTGACCTCGCTGGCGGATGGCTTGACCAGCCCTATGTAAGCAAGCATTATCCGGGACCGGTGCTGACAATAAGCATTGAACCCGACTACGACTTCAATAATCGTGGCGGCATGAGCACATCATCGCGCAAGGCAGCTATAGAAATGTGGCATGTAGATATTCCCGAAGGCGACCGCGAAACGCTTGCCAAAATGGTGTTCCGCTATGAAAACCCTCCCGGAAGCTCATACATCAGCGGTTCACAGGATGCCATAGGCATTGTAATGCCATGCCTCAACCGCCTGAACTATGATGGCGGCTACTGGCCCGAAAGCATTGAAACCGTCAAGGATAGCGCTATACTTGATTTTATTGAAAATAATCTGTGGCTTATCCATCTTGCACCACGCAGCGAGGATTACGACGTCCTTGCTGAAACTCATATTGACGAGGCAGGAGCGCGCGCCCTCTCCATTGCGGCAGACGAATGCTGGAAAGCCATCAATGCAATGGATGTCAATGCTTGGGGCAAGGCCTGTACAGCATCGTTTAATGCACAAACAGCAATGTTTCCCAACATGATTTCTCCGCATGTGCAGAAAGCCATTGACGAATACAAGGACAAAGTCAAGGGCTACAAGATTACCGGAGCGGGCGGCGGCGGCTATCTTGTAATTGTCAACGACACTCCGATAGAAAATGCAATACAGATAAGAATCAGACGCAACTGATGAGTGTAAAGTGTAATTATTGAACAATTTTTGCTTATTCACTTGTTTTTCTTTGTATATTTGCGGTAAACCGCGAATATAGCCTGCACTCGCTGTGAAAAACATTGAAGCAGCTTCATGTTTCTCGCTCGTTTGTTACTATATTTGCGCTACGCGCGAAAACGCAAGGATAAAGGAAAAGCAGTCGCCAGCCCAGAGGGTTCTGTCCCTTGGCCGACAACCTGAAATATTAAGGCATATGTAATCGGGTAACAGACAGCAAAACAACATTGAAGAATATATAACAGGAAAACACCATGAAAGGAATAGTTCTTGCGGGAGGCAGCGGCACACGCCTCTATCCCATTACAAAAGGTATCTCAAAGCAGCTGATGCCAATATATGACAAGCCAATGGTATACTACCCCATTTCGGTACTTATGCTTGCAGGAATCCGCGACATTCTAATTATATCCACCCCGCACGACCTTCCGGGGTTCAAGCGTCTGCTTGGCGACGGCAGCGACTACGGCGTGAATTTCCAGTATGCCGAACAACCATCGCCCGACGGTCTTGCACAGGCATTCACAATTGGCGCCGACTTTATTGGCAATGACAGCGTTTGCCTTGTGCTTGGCGACAACATATTCCACGGAGCCGGCTTCACTGCAATGCTAAGAGAGGCTGTGCGAACTGCCGAAGAGGATAAGAATGCAACAATATTCGGATACTGGGTAAACGACCCCGAACGCTACGGAGTAGCCGAATTTGACAAGGATGGCAATTGCCTCTCAATTGAAGAGAAACCCGAAAAACCAAAATCGAACTATGCCGTTGTGGGACTTTACTTCTACCCCAACAAGGTAGTCAATGTTGCCCGCAGCATTAAGCCATCGGCACGCGGTGAATATGAAATAACAACCGTGAACCAAGAGTTCCTTGCTGATGGCGAGCTGAGGATACAGACACTGGGCCGCGGATTTGCATGGCTTGACACCGGCACACACGATTCGCTCTCTGAGGCTTCCACATACATTGAGGTGCTTGAAAAGCGTCAGGGGCTGAAGGTTGCATGCCTTGAGGGCATAGCATACAGACAAGGCTGGATTTCAGAGGAGCGCATGCGCGAACTCGCGCAGCCAATGCTCAAGAACCAGTATGGGCAGTACCTCATAAAGGTAATTGACGAGGTAAAGCAAACCGGAAGGCAGAATTTAGAGTAACGTAAAAGCAGTCGGGTTGCATGCAGCTGCACACAAACCTGCTGAATGATTTTTAAAGATGTTCCCTGTAAGGGCAACGGTTAATATGGAAGTAATAAAGACAGACATTGAAGGAGTAGTTATAATTGAGCCGCGTATATTCAACGATGCGAGGGGGTATTTCTTTGAGAGTTTCTCGCAAAGGGAATTTGAGGAGAAAGTAAGGAGGGTTAATTTTGTGCAGGACAATGAAAGCATGTCGGCCTACGGCGTTATGCGCGGACTGCACTTTCAGATGCCGCCTTTCACGCAGAGCAAGTTGGTGCGCTGTGTAAAGGGACGCGTTCTTGATGTTGCAGTGGACATCCGCAAGGGTTCTCCCACCTTTGGCAAGCACGTTGCAGTTGAACTGTCCGAGGATAACCACCGCCAGTTCTTTGTTCCGCGCGGCTTTGCGCATGGCTTTGCCGTGCTTAGCGATGTTGCCGTGTTCCAATACAAGTGCGACAATTTCTATGCTCCGCAGGCCGACAGTGGAATCAGTATCTGCGACACAAGCCTTGGCATTGACTGGATGATTCCTGCCGATAAGGTAATCTTGTCGGAGAAGGACACAAAACACCCTTTGCTTGATGAGTTTGACTCTCCATTTGAATACAGCACAAACCTCTACCCGGAGTTCGGGCCGCAATAAGCTATAAAATTTATTTTTATAGAAATTTAAACAGCTTCTAAACATTTTCTTTGTTAAAAAAACACTATCTTCGCAAAGAGAAACAGTTCCTTGCCGGGCACTGTTATTAGACAAGCATTTAACAATAACCATTACTAACATAAAATCAATTAAGTTATGACAATTGACAATTTCAAGTTTGCCGGCAAAAAGGCAATCGTTCGCGTTGACTTCAATGTGCCTTTGAATGAGGAGGGCAAGATTACTGACGACACACGCATCCGTGGTGCTCTTCCCACATTGAAGAAGGTATTGGCCGATGGTGGCGCTCTCATCATCATGTCACACATGGGCAAGCCAAAGGGCAAGGTTAACGCCAAGTTCTCTTTGAGCCAGATTGTTGACGCTGTTGCAGAGAAACTGGGTGTACCTGTACAGTTCGCCCCCGACTGCGCAAAGGCTGCTGAGGCTGCTGCCGCATTAAAACCGGGCGAAGTGCTCATGCTAGAGAACCTCCGTTTCTATCCCGAAGAGGAGGGCAAGCCTGTAGGCATTGACAAGGAAGACCCAGCATACAACGATGCAAAGAAGGCAATGAAAGAGTCACAGAAGGAGTTCTCAAAGACTCTCGCTTCATACGCCGACTGCTACATCAACGACGCATTCGGTACAGCACACCGCCGTCACGCATCAACAGCTGTTATCGCCGACTACTTTGATGCAGACAACAAGATGCTCGGCTACCTCATGGAGAAGGAGGTTCAGGCTGTTGACAACATCCTCAAGGACATCAAGCGTCCTTTCACAGCAATTATGGGCGGTTCAAAGGTATCTACAAAAATCGGTATCATTGAGAACCTCATGGACAAGGTTGACAATCTTATCCTCTGCGGTGGCATGACATATACATTCGCAAAGGCTCAGGGCGGGCAGATTGGCCGTTCAATCGTTGAGGACGACAAGCTTGACCTCGCTATCAGCATCATGGAGCAGGCAAAGGCAAAGGGCGTAAACCTTGTTCTTGCCAAGGACTGTGTTGCTGCTGACGACTTCTCTAACGACGCTAACACTCAGGTGTGTCCTGCTGATGCAATCCCTGAAGGCTGGGAAGGCTTGGATGCAGGTCCTGAGGCTCAGAAGGCATTTGCTGCTGCTATCGTTGACGCAAAGACAATTCTTTGGAACGGTCCTGCAGGCGTGTTCGAGTTCGACAACTTCACAGCAGGTTCACGCGCTATCGCTGAGGCTATCGGCAAGGCAACAGCCAACGGTGCATTCTCACTCATTGGCGGCGGCGACTCTGTAGCATGCATCAACAAGTTTGGCATGGCCGATCAGGTATCATACATCTCAACAGGCGGTGGTGCTCTTCTTGAGGCTATTGAGGGTAAGGTTCTCCCGGGCGTTGCAGCTATCAAGGGCGAATAATATCCCGCCGAAATAGTTCATAATAAACAGCGCGGTTGGCCGCGCTGTTTATTATATAGCGTAAAAGTGAAAACTGAAAACGGAAAGCTGAGCCGGAGGCGAAGTTTAGACAGCGCTGGCAGCAATTAGTCGCACGAAGCACAGACGCAGTTTGTGCCGTGCGGGTTGCGATTAGACAGCGTTGGCAAAGCGGAAAACGTAAAGCGGAAAGCTGAGCCGGAGGCGAAGTTTAGACAGCGCTGTCAGCAATTAGTCGCACGAAGCACAGACGCAGTTTGTGCCGTGCGGGTTGCGATTAGACAGCGTTGGCAAAGCGGAAAAGTGAAAACGTAAAACTGAAAGCTGAGCCAGAGGCGAAGTTTAGACAGCGCTGGCAGCAATTAGTCGCACGAAGCACAGACGCAGTTTGTGCCGTGCGGGTTGCGATTAGACAGCGTTGGCAAAGCGGAAAACGTGAAAACGTAAAACGTAAAACGTGAAATTTAACATTGGTTTGATGGAAGAAAAACGTATCATTGAAATTCAGAAGAGTGTTGCCAATGCACTTGAGGCAGCCATGCTCAAGAAAGCAATAAATATCCTTGAGGAAGGGATGGACGAACTGCAGGACTGGGAACTGCGCTCGCGCTACACCGAAATGCAGACAGCATACCATTATATGCTGGAGTATCTGCGTGCAGGAACATCCGACCCCGACAGGGAGCGTCTGCATCACGAACTGATTGGAAAATGCTACGTTCTGAACGACCAGATTGCAATTGCAAGACAAGGCGAACACTCAATAAGCCTCTATTTCCAAATGCGCCGCAAATACAAGCGCACCGAAGAGATAAATGATATATATGCCCGCCTCAAGGAGAATGCATTGGACCTTGACGCTGCCATGCAACTCCCCAAAGAGGATAGCCGCAATCTAACATCCGGGCTTGCAAAAGAGCATGACAGCCTGCTGTCGCAGCTCTTTGGTGCTGTGTGGAGCAGCAATTGCTGGAGCAAGAGCACCGCTGAAAGCATCAACGCAATAATAGGCGACAGCGGACTTTCAAAGAACGACCGCTCAGTAATAGTCAGCGCAATGATGCTGAGCGCAATGAAATGCTTTGAGCCATTGAAAATTGTTGCTTTATGCCAAGCGGCATCAAGCAACGAAAGCATAATAGCCACAAGAGCAATCACTGGAATAATTATCACTCTGTTCCGCTACAGCAGCCGCATAAAATACTATCCCGAAATATCGCACGCCCTTGCAGCCATCGCTGAGAACCCAAGAATTCTGCACTACGCGCAAACAATACAGATTCAGCTGCTGCGCTGCCGCGAAACTCAAAAGATTGACCGCAAAATGCGCGAGGAAATCATTCCGGCAATGATGAAAAGCCCCAATCTGCGCAACAACAAACTGAGCATCGACATTCTAAAGGAGATTGAGGCCGACGACGATAAGAACCCCGAATGGAAGAAGTGGATTGAGGAAGATGAGATAAAAGGCAAGATTGAAGAGATGAGCAAATGGCAGATTGAAGGAGCAGACCTCTACATGAGCACCTTCTCGCAACTGAAGAACTACCCATTCTTTGGCGATATCTGCAACTGGTTCCGTCCATTTGACCTCACTGTGCCCGCAATTGCAGAGATTCTGCCATCGGACGTGCCTCACAACAGAACCCTCATAGGCGCAATATGCGCATCGCACATTTTTTGCAACAGCGACAAATACTCCTTCTGCTTTACATTCAAGAATGTTCCGCAGGAACAACGCGATGCTCTAATGGGACAGCTCATGGGCGACGACGAAGCAGCATCGCAGGCTTTGGACGCAGCATCATCAATCCCGGCCGACAAGCGCGCCGAAATTGAAAGCAACCAATATATACAGGACCTTTACCGCTTTTTCAAACTTTCAAACTACAGGCACGACTTCAGCGACCCATTTGCAATGTCGCTCAATCTGCTTGAAAACGAATCTCTTGCAGCACTCATAAACAACAGCGAAGCAACGCTGCGCACCTTCCGCTACCTAATGGAAAAAGAGTATTACGATGAAGCATTCAATGCCGGAAAGGTCTGCGAGAAGAACGTAGAGTGCGATGCGCAGTTCTACCAGGAGATGGGTTACTGCGCGCAGAAAAAATGCGATTTCAACACCGCTGTCGACTACTATACAAAAGCCGACATTGTAAAGCCCGACACCCTGTGGACACTGCGCCACATTGCACAGTGCTACCGTCTGCAAGGCGAATCGGAAAAGGCATTGAGCTACTATCTCATGGCCGAAGAACTTGCGCCCGAGAACATATCCCTTCTGCTGCAAACAGGCGAAAGCTACGCCACACTTAAACAGTACGAAGAAGCCTTCTCCCGATTCTACAAAGTAGAATACCTGAAGCCCGGCTCCATGCGCGCCATGCGCGCAATAGCATGGTGCTCATTCCTAACCGGAAACGATACCCAGGCGCGAGCATACTACAAGCGTCTTCACGAAATGCCCAAACCCACATTTGAGGACTACCTCAACGCCGCACATGTTGAATGGGTAACCCGCAACAACGCATTAGCAGTAGAATACTACACCAAAGCCGCCCAGCTGTGCGGAAGCAGCGAAAAGATAGCAAGCCACATAATGCACGACAAGGAAACACTCATCTCAAGAGGCATAAGTGAAAATGAACTGCTTCTGCTAAGAGACCTTATAAGCTAAGAGTACAGAGTACAGAGAACAGAGTACAGAGTACAGAGAATAAAAGGGAGAATCAATACTTAATCTTGAAATAATCAAGCAATTCCTTGTAGTTATCCTGGGCAGCGAGGCAAGTATCCAAAAGATACCCACGCACACTACGCCACTGTTGCAAGCCGCGATAATAGAACATCTTAAGCTCATCAGTGATAATAAACGGCACAAAACCATTGGCAAGGCACTCCTTAAACATAACAAGACGCCCCACACGGCCATTGCCGTCTTGAAACGGATGTATCGCCTCAAATCGCTGGTGAAAATCAACAATATTCTCAAACGACTTTCGCTTTATACCATTATACTCCTTGAGTAAAGTCCTCATTGCCAGTGACACATCCTTGGGAGCAACCGTGCTATTGCCACCCACCTCGTTAGGCAGGCGTTTGTACTCCCCTACTGCAAACCACGTCTTTCCGCTATCGCTTGTACCACGCTTAAGCAAACCATGCAATTCCTTTATAAACCCTTCGCTCAAATGCTCCTGCGCCCTGTCAATAACAATATCAATACAGCGGAAATGGTTTGCAGTCTCAATAATATCATCCACACGCAAAGACTCACCATCTACCCCAACAGTGTTAGTCTCGAAAATAAAACGTGTCTGCTCATGAGTAAGGCGGCTGCCCTCAATGTGGTTTGAATTATATGTAAGGTCAATCTGCGTGCGATGATATATGCCCCCCTTCAACCCGGCATCCTTTTGCTCCTTAAGTGCAAGGAGCAACGGCATTGGCTTGCGCTGGCGTGTCCTGCGCTCTGGCAGCCGGGCATCCACAGGCACGCTCCAGGTCTTGCCAACAAGCACTGCACCAGCAATTTTGCCTTGAGCGCAATAATTACGCACTGTACGCTCGGCAACTCCATACCTCTTTGCAAATTCAGAAACCGAAATAAAACCCATAAATAAAACCTATCGGCAAGTTATTATATCAAAAACAGCACAAATATAGCATTTATTGCCGTTATCGGCAAGAAATGACGGTTATTTATAACCCTTCGTACATTATTTATTATATAAGCCTATTATATCTACAAATATATCATTTACATACGAAGGATTCCAGCGGAGTTTGCCATCCATTACAATCTTTACATGAATAGAGTCTGTATCAGGCAATGCCGACGCTGGTACTCATAATACCAAGTTTTGCCAAATATCGTCAATATCTGTACAGCAGAGGCTCGCATGCTCTTTTTTTCATTTGGTTTACATTGTAAATGTAGCAAGATTATAGAATAAAACAAAACTTTTACCTCTTCAAGTGTGTTTATCCGAAGAGATAAAAAATTACATTATGGAATGGATTACAGATTTGTTGCGAGGGCATCCCGAACTGGCTATTTACTTGGTGCTTGGGCTGGGATTTCTTTTAGGGAGAGTACACATTAAGGGTTTCAGCCTTGGTATTGTTACAAGCGTGCTGCTTGTGGGCGTGCTTGTTGGGCAGCTGCAGATTCCTATGACTGGGGCGCTCAAGCAGACTGCGTTCTTGCTCTTCCTTTTTGCCATTGGATACAAGGTAGGCCCGCAGTTTTTTGCGGGACTTAAAAAGGAGGGATTGCCTCAGGTTGGATTTGCGGTTGTAATGTGTCTTTTCATTCTCTTCTCCACTTGGGGAATATCGCTTTTAATGGGTTACAATGCCGGCGAGGCTGCGGGATTGCTCTCAGGCTCGCAAACAATCAGTGCGGTAATTGGCGTTGCAGGAGACACTATCCGCGGACTTGGCTTGCCGGCTGCCGAACAGGAGAAGATGCTTGGCATTATTCCGGTTGCCTACGCGGTAACATATATATTTGGAACAGCGGGGTCGGCCTGGATTTTGGCGCGTTTAGGGCCTAAAATGCTTGGCGGTATTGACAAGATAAAAATAGCCTGTCGTGAATTGGAGGCCAAAATGGGGCGCGACGAGAGCGACAAGCCGGGATTCATACATGCAAAGCGTGAAGTGGAATTCCGCTGCTACTGCATTGAGAACGAATGGTTCATGAAAGAGCGCACGGTATTCGACCTTGAGCATTTCTTTGAAAGACAGGGAAAACGCCTCTTCGTGGAGCGCATACGCAAGGGCAAAAGGATTCTTGACGATATAAACCCAAAGGAACACCTTGGCATTGGTGACGAGGTTGTACTCAGCGGGCGGCACGAATATACCATTGGCGAGGAGAAATGGATTGGCAGCGAGGTTGAAGATGAGCAGCTTCTTGCTTTTCCGGTTATGGTAATAAGAACCACTGTCGCAGGGAGGTCGTTCCGCAAGGAGGTCTCTTTTAGCGGCAAGCGTGTAAGCGAATTGCGTGCGCAGCCGTTCATGCATGGCGTTGTGATACAAAAGATAAGACGCATGGGAATAAGCATACCGGTGTTTGGACAGACGGTGCTTGATACCGGCGACGTATTGGAGCTTGTGGGCAAAAGGATTGATGTCATGCACGCCGCAAAAGAGGTTGGCTACCCCGACCCGGCCACAAACGAGAGCGATGTGGTATTTCTCTCAATTGGCATTCTGCTTGGCGCAATAATAGGAACGCTCACACTGCACATTGGCAATGTGCCCATAAGCCTTAGCAGCAGCGGTGGCGCGCTCATCGCCGGTCTTGTGTTCGGCTGGTGGCGTTCGCACCACCCTACATTCGGTGCGATACCTGAAGCGGCACTTTGGGTTTTCAACAATCTAGGGCTGAATATTTTTATAGCCATTATTGGCATCTCTGCCGGGCCGGGTTTTGCCAATGGTTTCCGCGAAGCGGGATTGTCGATATTCGCAGCCGGAATAGCAGCAACTGCCCTGCCCTTGCTGTTTGGCCTCTTCGTTGCTGTCAAGTGGTTCAAATTCCACCCTGCAATAGCGCTTGGATGCTGCGCCGGGGCACGAACCACAACAGCAGCCATAGGTGCAATACAGGAGAGTTTAGGAAGCGAAACGCCTGCGCTTGGCTACACAGTAACTTACGCAGTAGGTAACACATTGCTCATCCTCTGGGGAGTTTTCCTTACGCTGATGATAGCATAAATGCAGCCTTCCTCCCTGCCGAAAGAGTGAAAGCATTCAGAATATATGCCATTCAACAAACAATACAACGAATTTTAGTTTCCGAAAAATACATCAAGAAATATGAAACAATTACTAAACGACCACAGTGAAGTTCCTTCGTTCAACAAGGAACTTGAAAAAATCAGTCCGTTTGAACTGAAGGACAGGCTCATTGAACTTGCCGGTGAGAGCATACGAAAAATGACCCGCACCATGCTTAATGCCGGCCGCGGCAATCCCAATTGGGTTGCTACACTTCCCCGCGAAGCATTTTTCTCATTAGGACGTTTTGGAATCAGCGAGTGCCGGCGCAATTGGGAAACCGGAGAAGGAATTGCAGGGATACCGCAAAAAGAGGGAATTTCGCACCGGTTTGAAAAATTCCTGAAAGAGCAGCAATCCGATGAAAGTGTAAAATTTCTTGACAAGTGTTATCGTTACATGCTCAGCGAGCATTCAGCCGATGCCGATGAACTTGTACACGAATGGGTGGAAAGCATTATAGGCAACCAGTATCCGGTACCTGACCGCATTCTCAAGTTCACAGAAATTGCTGTGCGCGACTATCTTGCGCAGGAACTATGCGACGGCAGACCGCCGCTTGGCGAAACCGACCTCTTTGCCACAGAAGGCGGAACTGCGGCAATGTGCTATATTTTTGACAGTCTGCAGCAAAACCGTCTGCTTGAGCGCGGCGACAAAATAGCGCTTATGACACCGGTGTTCACCCCTTACATTGAAATACCCAAGCTCTACCGCTACAACTACAAAGTAACGGAGATTCCTGCGAGCAGAATGAATGCTGACGGGTTGCATCTGTGGCAGTACGATGAAAAGGACATCAGCAAGCTGCGCGACCCGGAATACAAGGCACTGTTCATTGTAAACCCAAGCAATCCGCCAAGTTACGCACTTGACAGCAGCACCATAGAACTGCTTGTTGATATTGTAAGCAAATGGAATCCGGGGCTGATGATTGTAACCGATGATGTCTACGCAACCTATGTGCCGTCTTTTCAGTCACTTATGGCACGATTGCCGCACAACACCATAACAGTATACTCATTCTCAAAATACTTTGGCGCTACAGGCTGGCGCACTGCTGTAATAGCCCTGCACCGCGACAACATTTTCGACAATATGCTAAAACGCCTGCCTCGCAAACGCAAGAACGAGCTTAAGCAACGCTACGGCAGCATCAGGAACGACGTTGAAAACATGCGCTTCATTGACCGCATGGTTGCCGACAGCCGTCAGGTAGCACTGAACCACACTGCCGGGCTTTCCCTGCCGCAACAGATGCAGATGACACTCTTTGCGCTCTACTCCATCATTGACAAGCGAGAGGGTGACCACTTCCGCGAGAAAATGCACGAAATAATACAAAAGCGCCTGAAGGCACTATGGACAAGCATGGGCTTCACTCTGCTGCCCGACCCGCTCCGTGCCGGATACTATTCCGAGATTGACCTGCTTGTTTGGGCCGAGCGCTTCCACAGCAAGGATTTTGCCGATTGGCTGCGCATAACCTACAGTCCGCTTGACGTTGTATTCCGTCTTGCCACCGAAACATCGCTCGTGGTGCTTAACGGCGGAGGATTTGACGGTCCGCAATGGAGCATACGCGTTTCGCTTGCAAACCTTGACGAAAAGGATTACGTTACAATAGGCATGAGTGTTCGTGCCATTCTCGACTCCTATGCCACCCGCTGGAAAAAGAGCCTGCCCGCAGCAGAATAAGGGAACTTCTAAATTAGCAGTCAATTATTCTTGTCGGCTGGTTCTTGTCCGGCCTAATCTATATGGCTTCCCATAAATGAGCAATCGCCGTGATTTTGTTCACGGCGATTGCTCATTATAGAAATTAAAGCAATTATTGTCACTTCCTTTTATTTACCATTGCATCAATTGCCGCAACAGCTGTAACATTAAGGATTTCCTGTACCGAGCTTTCAAAGTCAATGAAGTGGATAGGCTTGTTCAATCCCATCTGAATAGGGCCAATAATCTCAACGTCGGGACTTAGCGCCTGCAGCATCTTGTAGGACGATGTTGCCGAGTTAAGATTGGGGAACACAAGCGTATTTACCTCCTTGCCATTAAGTTTTGAAAAAGGATACTTTTTATCGCGCACCTCGCTGTTCATGGCTACATTTACCTGAATCTCGCCATCGATAACCCAATCGGGGTACTGCTTGTGCAGATAGGCTATCGCCTTGCGCACACGTTCAGCGCTGCCGCCCTGGTCGCTGCCAAAGTTAGAATATGAGGTCATTGCTATCACAGGTTCGGTATTGAAGAAACGCACCGACTTCTCGGCAAGGCGTGCAATATCAATCAAGGTCTCAAGTTCCGGAGCGCGGTTAATCAGCGTATCGGCAACAAAGTATGTACCCTTCTTTGAGTTCAGGATGTGCATTGTGGCAAATGTGCTGAAACCCTCCTGCATGCCAATCACCTCTTTGGCAACCTTAATAGTGTTTGAATATTTTGTATAAAGACCTGTAACAAAAGCATCGGCATCGCCAGTCTCCACCATCATCATGCCAAAGTAGTTGCGCTCGAACATTTTGTCATTGGCCTCCTCAAATGTGTATCCCTCGCGCTGGCGCTTGCTGGCAAGTATTGTAGCATAGCGCTCGCGGCGCTCGCGTTCATTTGGATGACGCAGGTTCACAACCTCAATGCCCTCAAGATTCAAGCCATTCTCTGCAGCCACCTTGGCTATAATTTCATCGTTGCCAAGAAGAACCGGCTGGCATATACCCTCTTCCTTTGCCTGTACTGCTGCCTTCATCATTGAAGGGTGCGCGCCTTCGGCAAACACAACGCGCTGCGTTTCGGTGCGCGCCATGTCATAAATCTGCTGGGTGAGCTTTGAAGAACGTCCCATAAACTCAAGCAGATGCTCCTTGTAATCGTCCCAATCTTCAACGGTCTTGCGCGCTACGCCGCTCTCAATGGCAGCCTTGGCTACAGCTGTTGAGACCTCTACCAGCAGACGAGGGTCAACAGGCTTAGGGATAAAGTAATCGCGCCCGAATGAGAGATTGCCAACCTTGTACACCTTGTTTACAATCTCGGGAACAGGCTGCTTGGCGAGGTCGGCAATGGCATGCACTGCTGCAAGCTTCATCTCCTCATTTATTGCAGTGGCAGCAACATCAAGCGCGCCGCGGAAAATATACGGGAAACCAATTACATTGTTTATCTGGTTAGGATAGTCGCTGCGGCCTGTGCTCATCAGCACATCGGGACGGCTTTCCATGGCATCCTCGTATGTAATCTCCGGTTCGGGATTTGCAAGCGCAAACACAATGGGGTCATTGGCCATTGAACGCACCATATCCTTTGAAAGGACATTGCCCTTTGAAAGTCCCAGGAACACATCGGCGCCTGCTATTGCCTCCTTAAGAGTGTGAATATCTGTGCGCGATGTAGCGAACTCAAGTTTCTCTGGAGTAAGGTTTGTGCGTTCAGTGCTTATTACGCCACGGCTGTCGAGCATAACAACATTCTCCTTCTTCACGCCAAGCGCAATGTAGAGTTTTGTACATGATATTGCAGCAGCTCCCGCGCCGTTAACCACAACTTTCACTTCTGAAATATCCTTGCCGTTAACCTCAAGAGCATTCAGCAGGCCGGCAGCCGATATTATGGCTGTACCATGCTGGTCGTCATGCATAACGGGAATGTCAAGCTCGGCCTTCAGCCTGCGCTCAATCTCAAAGCATTCAGGTGCTTTAATGTCTTCAAGATTTATTCCACCGAATGTAGGCGCTATTGCCTTTACTGCCTCAATGAACTTTTCGGGATTCTCTTCATCTACCTCAATGTCGAAGACGTCAATGCCGGCATATATCTTGAAAAGCAGTCCTTTTCCCTCCATTACCGGCTTTCCGGCTACAGCGCCAATGTTTCCAAGGCCAAGAACTGCTGTGCCGTTTGAAATAACAGCAACGAGATTGCCCTTGTCGGTATATTTATAGGCGTTCTGCGGGTCGCTCTGAATCTCAAGGCAGGGTTCGGCAACACCCGGAGAATAGGCAAGCGAAAGGTCGGTTTGAGTAAAATATGGTTTTGTAGGCACCACCTCAATTTTTCCGGGACGTTTCCCGGCATGGTAATTAAGTGCTTCTTCTTTTGTAAACTTTGCCATTGTTATATTATTTATTCCGGCAGCAATTATTGCAGCGCCGGTGCTGTTTTCTTAATAATTGTATTATTCTTTCTGCTCCGCTGGCAGAGCGTCTCCAGCCTCGCCCGCGCCGAAAAGCGCAAAGTCATATTTCACCGGGTCGTCAGGCGAGAGCTCTCTGAGCTTGGCTGTCAGTTCCTCAACGGTGCGGCGGTCGTTCTGCTTGCGGCTTACGAGCCCGAGCATTCGTGCCGTGCGTGCAACATGCACGTCAATGGGAACCATAAGCTGCGACGGATGCGGAGAGTTCCATATTCCAATGTCCACAATGCCATCCTTGCGGCATAACCAGCGGAGCATCATGTGCATTCGCTTGCATGCTGACGCAGGCTTTCCCTTCCCAGGCATTGGATTGCTTATGTGGCGCGTGTATGCACCGCCATTGACAGCAGCAAGTTCTTTGCGCAAATTCTCTATACCCTCCCAAGGCGAACACCCTTCAAATAACTGTTCCATAGTGCCATATTTAGAGTAGACACTTTGCAGTCCGCGGCAAATATACTTGAAGTCCGATGCAAAGAATGTACGGTGTATGTTCATTCTGTCATCAAGACTCTCCCATTCGCCGCTCATCACATAATCGTATGGCGCGGAGCGCATTATCTCATAAAGCATCTTGCTGCCCGAACGGAGAATCATCTTGCGGTTGCCCCACGCGATGACTGACGCAAGCAAGGCTGCAATTTCAATATCCTCGCGGCGGGAAAAGGAGTGGGGAAAGCTTATCGGGTCATTTGCAATGAAAGAGGCACAGTTGTATTGCTGTGCCTTCTCATCAAGCATCATCTTCAGATGATTCATATCGGTGGTTCTTAGTCAAGGAATGTTATTGCCTGCTGAAGGTCGCTGTAAGTGTCGTCGCAAGCCGGAACAAGCGGCAGTCGCAGCACATTTTCAATGCGGCCCTGAATATTCATCAACGCCTTTATGCCCGACGGATTGCCGTCAACAAAAATAAGCTGGAAGAGTTCGTTGAGCTTCACATGCTGGTTGCGCGCGTCGCCCACGCGTCCCTCCTGCATAGCCTTAACAAGTTTTGTCATTGCTTTGGGGAATGCGTTGCCGAAGACTGAAATCACTCCCACGCCGCCTGCCTCCATAATGTCTACTGTAAGGCCGTCATCGCCCGAGAACACATCAAAGCCTTCGGGTTTTGTGGCAACCAGTTCCTTTACCTGCGCAAGATTGCCCGATGCAGCCTTGTAACCTACGATATTAGGGCATTCGCGTGCTACACGCACCACTGTAGAGGGAAGGATGTTCACACCTGTACGCCCCGGAACATTATACATGTATATTGGAAGTTCCGTTGCCTGGGCAATTGCCTTATAGTGCTGGTATATACCCTCCTGTGTAGGCTTGTTATAGTATGGTGCAACAGAAAGTATTGCATCAACGCCTGTAAGGTCCTCGTTTTTGAGTTCCTCAATAACATTCCTGGTGCAGTTCCCGCCTATGCCAAGCATAATGGGCATGCGTCCGTCAACCTGCTTAATAATGCGTTTTTTTATCTCGCGCTTCTCCTCCATTGTCAGCGTTGGGGTTTCCGCTGTCGTGCCCTGCACGCAAAGAAAAGCCGTTCCGCAGTCAATATGCATCTGCACTAATCTCTCCAAAGCCTCATAGTCAACCTCGCCACTCTTTTTAAATGGTGTAATGAGCGCCACACCCATTCCTGCAAGTCTATTTCGCATAATATTTCTGTCGTTTAAAATTTCGGTTTGCAAAATTACATCAAATTTTGCTATTTAACAGAGTATTTTATATTAAATATTATAAAATATGACATTTAGACTATTGCTCTCAGCCTTGTTGCAGCATCGCAAGGAATTCCTCCTCACCAACGAGACGGACACCAAGTTTCTGAGCCTTCTCAAGCTTGCTCGGGCCCATATTCTCTCCGGCAAGAATAAAAGAGGTTGACTTGCTTACGCTTCCAACATTCTTTCCGCCATTCTTCTCTATCATTGCCTTATATTCGTCACGCGAATGATGCGCAAAAACTCCGCTAATTACAATACTCATTCCGCTGAGCAAATCCGTGCGTTCCCCTTGTTCCTCCTGTGCAACTTCAAACTTAAGACCGGCAGCAATAAGCCTTTCTACAAGTTTGCGGTTTGAAGGTTTTGCAAAATAGGAAATCACACTCGCGGCTATACGCTCGCCAATTTCGTCTACAGCCACAAGCTGCTCCATTGAAGCATCCATCAGAGCATTTATATTTCCGAAAGCACGCGCAAGGCGCTTTGCCACCGTTGCGCCCACAAAACGTATGCCAAGCGCAAAGAGCACCCTCTCGAATGGCACATTAAGCGATGCCTTAAGGGCTGCAACAATATTGTCGGCCGACTTTGCACCCATGCGCGGAAGGAACATAAAGTCCTCAGGCTGTATTGAATACATATCGGCAACATCACTTATAAGTCCATAATTGAAGAGCAGTTCTATAGTCTCAGGACCAAGAGTGTCAATATTCATGGCGTCGCGCGAAACAAAATGCTCTATTTTCCCCTTAATTTGCGGCGGACACCCAGTCTCATTAGGGCAATAATGGGCAGCCTCTCCTTCAATACGCACAAGCGCAGCGCCACATTCGGGACACTTGTCAATAAAGCGCACCTTGTCGCCAACCATAAATCGCGCATCAAGGTCAACCCCGGTTATTTTGGGGATAATCTCACCACCCTTCTCAACAAAAACCGTATCTCCTATGCATAGGCCGAGCTTTTCAATAATATCAGCATTGTGCAACGAAGCGCGCTTGACTATTGTACCCGACAGCTGCACCGGTTCAAGATTCGCAACAGGAGTAACAACACCGGTGCGCCCCACCTGATAGGTAACAGAATTCAGACGCGTAGCGGCACGTTCAGCCTGAAACTTATAGGCTATAGCCCATCGTGGCGATTTTGCTGTGTAGCCAAGATTCTTCTGCTGGCGCAGGGAGTTCACCTTGAGTACAATGCCATCGGTGGCATAAGGCAGATTCTTGCGCTCGCTGTCCATGCGGTCAATGAACGCGAACACTTCATCAATAGTGCTGCACTTGCATGCAAGTTCCGACACCTTGAATCCCCATTTGGCAGCCGCCATAAGATTCTCATAATGCCCATCGGCAGGCAACTGCTCGCCAAGCATAAAATAGAGGTAAGCATCAAGACTGCGCTTTGAAACCACAGACGAGTCCTGCAGCTTCAGCGTTCCCGATGCCGCGTTGCGCGGATTGGCAAAAAGCGGCTCACCGGCAGCGGCGCGCTCCTCGTTCAAGCGGTCAAAAACCTTCCATGGCATAAGCACCTCACCTCGGATTTCAAACTCCTTTGGCCATCCTTCGCCGGCAAGCACAAGAGGTATTGTGCGTATTGTCTTTACATTCGCCGTAACATCATCGCCTTTTTCGCCATCTCCACGAGTTACAGCACGCACCAGCCTGCCATCCTCGTAAACAAGGGAGATTGAAGTTCCGTCAAACTTCAGTTCGCAACAAATCTCAAAATCCTCATTAAGATTCTTCCTTACACGCTCATAGAACTCCCTGACCTCCTCTTTTGAATATGTATTGCCAAGAGAAAGCATTGGATATTTGTGAACTACCTGTTTGAATTCTTTTGTAATGTCGCTTCCCACGCGCTGGGTTGGCGATGTTGCATCATACATTTCGGGATGCTCCTCCTCAAGGCTTTGCAGTTCCTTTAAAAGGACATCAAATTCATAGTCGCTGATTACCGGCGAATTCAATACATAATACCGGTGGTTATGTTCGTGAAGTTCCTTGCGCAACTGCAAGATACGCTCCTGTGGTGTCATAAGTAGAAAATTATCTTTTAAATACCCTGCGAATATACGAAGAAACGAGCGAGAAATATCAAGCTTGCTTGAATATTTTTCCCAGCGAGTGCCGAAGTATATCTGCCGCAAGGCGAATATACGAAGAAACGAGCGAAAGTTGCGCAAGCGAAATTCTCAATAAAGCGAGCATAACACAAACTTGTTTGATGTTATACAGCGAGCGAATGAGAATTCAACATAGTTAATTTCTCAATAAATCGAGCATAACACAAACTTGTTTGATGTTATACAGCGAGCGAACGAGAATTCAACATAGTTAATGGGTAAAAATTTATTTTTACACAATTGGCATGAGAGTGACATTCACCCTCATGCCAACGTCATTATAGTTCTTGCATTATTTCCGCAGTGCTGCCGGCCGCAGCATCTTGAGGAACTGTTTCCTGCATTGCATTCTGCACACCCTCAACCGACGGCTGCACCGGTATCTGCTGCCCCGCTCCGCCTGCAGCCAGCTGTTCAAGCAACTGTGGCGGGATTCCTTCCATTGGCTTGCCCTGCGCTGCCTGTTGCTCGTTCCGCCTAATGGCCTCAAGAATCTTTGAAGCAAAAGGATAGGAACTGTTCTCAAGCATAGTCTTGACATCGATTGCCCGAGCACGGAAAAGTTCCATAAGGAAATCATTGGCAAGCAACTGGTATGCAGGAGTATTGTAGCCTTCGGAAATCGTCAAGTCAAACTCGCAATTCTGCACTTTCGCCGGGTCGTACCACTTTGCTTCGGCACTGTACTCCTTCCCGGCAAGGTCAATATATTGCACCTCAGTATAAAACTGCTGTATTGTCTTCATTACCTTGCAGTCCCTGCGCCGGCGGAAAGTCCTGAAACTATCGAACACCCCCTTAAGGTTCAATGAGGAATTATGTGTCTGCTGGGCATAGAGCGATGCCGGAGTGCCGGCCTTTGGCGCTTGGCCCTGCATTGCTGAGTTTACGCCCGAAATTTCATTTATAAGGCGCATTTGAAGACTCAGCAGTTCAAAGTCGCCGGCAATGGCTGCACCGCTGTTATATTGCCGCACCACTCCATCAATGCTCTGTCCCGGCTTAAGCTTCACAAACAGCACACCATTATAGCGCACATATTCATCAACAATCTCCTCGCGTGTCATGCTCTCAAAAGCATCGTCATCAACCACAAGCACGCCTTTTGACGATGTGCTGCGTATGAAGTCTATGAGCGTAGCGGTTCGGTTTATAGCACGCTGCTGGTCAATAAACTGCTCTACAAAATTACCCAATTTGCCCTGTACAAGAGGATAGAGGTGCAACACATAGTTATGCTCTCCATGCCAATAGGGGCTGCGCCCCTCCTGCAGAATATCACCAAATGGGGTCATATATCTGTAATACCAGTAACGCTCGGTAGCAAATTCATATTCCACAAGCAGCAGGTCATCATCGCTGCGGCCTTTCTTTCCGCTCTCAGCCCTTCTCCGCTCATTCTCTGCCTCAATCTCCTTTTTGCTTTCGTCATTATAAGGCATGTATCCCCAGCTGCCGTTTCTTGTATCATTCCAACGATAGGCATCGCGCGATTCAAGTTTCCAGCCAAGAATGACACGGCACAGCCATGAGTGCGACGCTATGTAGAAAGAGAGGTTTCGGCTCTCTTCGCCCTGCATTGCACGGCTGCCGCCAAACACCGAAGGCGAGAGCGAACCATATATTTCCTTGATACGCTGCTTTTTCTCTGGCGTAGTTCCAAAATGGGCAAGAACATCTTCAAGCGGCAAGTCAAGCAATTCTCCCACGCATGTAACATCCCACATTCGCACATCCTCAAGATTTGTATTAAAGAAAAGCCGCGAGGGATTAACTGAATGTATCCACACATCGCGCTTGTCCTTTGAGGGGTTCACGCCAAATTCAATTCTCTGCGCAGTCATTCCTCCGTTAAGCAGCATCCTCATGCTATCGGCATCAAGTTCCTCAACCTCGTTTATATCGTGTACATACTCTATTGCAATGGACATCATTTCGCCCACACGCGCCTCGCTCTGGTCGCGGGCAACGCAAACCGGACGCATAAGATTCTGTCTAAGCTGACCATCAATATTGCTGAGTATGGGAGCTATCATATTATTTTTCAGCGGCACCTTGCCGTTCTTCTTAATAAGCTCGCCCTCGGTTATCCTTGCAAGAGTATCAGGGTCGGTAACATAATCGCCCCACTGGTCGCCGTAACTGTACATGAGGCTGCGGCGCATTTTGCGCCGCGCCTCGTCAAGCGAGTTCCAGCACGAGGCGCACTCGGCAAGAAAATCAGCAGCAACGCCCTCATTTTGCGCCTTGCTTTCCTTGCCTTTGGCAGCCTCTGCCTTTACCCTTTTGTCAAGAAATTTATTCATAACAGCTTTTAGTTATCGGTTCTGTTGTCCTTAAATCTTTCAAGCACCCCTTTGTTCCATCCGCCGGCATCATCGTAGCCCTCATCATTCAAGTAGCGCTGGAACTCCCTGTCAATTTCCTTTTCATCAAGCGGAGTAAGGAAAGGCGATGAACTGCGCAAACCGGCATCCCTCAGTTTCAGAACGCCATTCCTGTTATTCTTCCTTACAGCATCGACAATTATCTCATAAGGTCCTTGGAAATATCTCCTGTAACTGCTTATTTCCCCATCAGCATTCTTGCCCTCTGGGAGAGCGTTGCCCAATGAAGGCCTTGCACCCGGAAAATCCTGGGCCACTCTGTAAATGAAATAGTCGTCAATATTAGGGAAGCGCCTCAGGAATTCAGCCGGTTCAAATCCGTACTCCTTCTCAAACATTTCATTGAGCGTACTGTTAGGGTCAAACAAAGGCATGCTCTTTTGCATTGAGCGCAGCTTTTTTGCCACATCCACTGCATTCTCATATTTCTCTTTCAATCCCACATTTATTTCGTCAAGACCGGTTTCAACCTCATTGCGCTCTCTGTCATACTCTTTAGCAGCCATCTCCATTGCACCCATGAGATATGTATCCATTTTCTCCGACCTCATCATTCTGCTATTTATAAGCATTCTGCTCTTTCCCTTGTCGTAATAGGCAGGGAAAGGCACTGAGCGGCTGAACTCAACCGGCATGCCCGAGAGTTCGGGATACTTGCTGAAGAAGGCATTGTCATTTACAACATCCTTCAGGTAAATTTTATAGCCATCTTCCAAAGCCATATTAGTAAGCTGGTCATACATCTGCGTGTCATAAGAATCGTGTTCCTTTTCCTTATTTTCAACTATAGACTGATACAATCGGGCATAATTCGGGCTCTTTAGGTTAAGTATTCTCTGAATAGGGTTCTTGAAGAGTTTTTTGCCCAGGCCAACCGAACCGCCCCACGACCCTATCGATTCATAATTAACAGGCTTTTCTCGCGGAACATCCTTGTTTACATTTATGATATGAAATTCGCCGTTCCTGCCATTTTCGCTGTCGGGCTTCTTATAGCGTTTCTCAAAATATCCCTTCAAAAACTCATCTGAAACACCATAAATATCACGGATTCGCTTCTTGCCCTCCTCCGGCAGGAATTCATACGCATGCAGCATCTTGCTCAACTTAAGATAACGCGGTGTTGAATTGAGGAAACTGCCGTCAGCAACCGCACTGGCCTTTCTTCTGTTATACCCCTCTTTATCGTAATAGGTTGAATTGTTGCCATGAGCAGCCTTAAAACTGCCAAACACCCTTCTTCTATAATCGGCAGCGTTGGTACGCTTCACAATATACTCGCAATGACGCTGCATCAGTTTTCTGAGTTCCTCCTCGCCTATTCTGCGCCTGCTTCCAGAGTAAAGTCCCATTTGTCCAAGCTTATCCCTCATATAGTCCTTTACCTTTGAATAGAAGGAACGCTCCTGCGGCGATAGCACAGTGCTCTCGGCCAAATGGGCAAGATACTCCTCTATAGCCACATACTTGTCACCGGCATCATATTTTTTCATCTGTTTCTCTATGCCCCTGACAACATCCGGTGTTGCCTTCTTGAGAACATCCTCCAGGAATTCGTTCAAATGCGGGCCAAAGAGCGCATAAAGTCCCTTATGACCAACAACCTCATGCAACATAGTCTTTTCAACCATCTCCTTTGAGTTCATGTTTGAAAGATTTACATATATGCCATCCTTGTCCATCCACCCTTCGGCCCAGAGCATCGTGTTATACTCCGCTTGGGCCTCTGCGCTCACAGGTTTCCGAATCTGCTTCTTGGAATATATGATATGAATATCAACGCCTAACTTATCGGCAACAGCCTGGGCATGCTTGCCGTATTCCTTGATATGCTGCGGCAGATTAGCCTTGCTCTCGCTGTCAAGTTCCGTAATGTACTTGTTCTCACCTTCAGGAATTTCAGCTATAGCATCAGCTTCTCTTGCTACAGCTTTCTGCGTGCTCCCGCTGTTTGAATAAGTGCCCATAGGCATACTCTCTCCATTGTGGCGGTCACCATTCCGTGTTCTGAACCAATGAGTATAAGCATCGGCCTCCTTCTTTCTGACCTCTTCAGCTGTCATGCCGGCGTACTCGCTGCCCAGTCCCTCATTCTTGTAATATTCGGCAAGGTCACTCCTTGTGCCATTCTTCAGTTCATTGACATGCTCTCTTATAACACGTTCATACTCGTCAAGAGCCTTGTCCAGTTCAACGGTATTCTTAAAAAAAGGTTTCCCCAAGGCCTCCATGAGGTTACCGCGGTGAAGGTCGTGTTTCTCCTCAATATAATTTCGTGTATCGGCAAGCATCTTGAGCATTCCGGTATTGGTATACGACGAACGCTCAATGATTTCTTCAATCATTGCATCCTCCCCGGCTGAAAGTTTTTCACCGGTACTCTTTTTGTAAAGCGCATCGGCGAGCTTATCAACGTCAACACCCTTCTCCATTGCATAACGCCCCGCCTGATACAGAAAATTCTGCGACTGCACACCTCGCGTAAGCTCGTTTTCAAAGAAACAGATGCGGTTTTGCCTCAGCAATGCCTTTTGCATAAGCATGTGGCTCTTCGCATTGCCGGCATGGTCAAAGTGCTGGGTGGAAATCTTGTTCCCGGCTGCATCGAACAATATAACATCCCATGTTCCATTATCATTCCTCTTTGCATCAAAGTCAAACGGAACAGGAGGCGTTGAAGTCAATTTATTCTCAACGAGGAACATCAGCTTCGATTTTGTGGCAAGTGACACATTTTCATCGGCCATAATCTTTGCATAGGTTTCCCTTATATACTCGCTCCTTTTCCCGCCGAATGTAGGCAGTTTCAATTCATTCACAATAGCATCCATGAACTGCTCCACATTCATTTCAAGCTCGCTCAATTCAACCTTCTGCGAAATTGAGAGTTTCAGTCCTTTCTTTAGCTCTCCATACTTGTCAAGCTTATAATCGGCGCCTTTTAATGGCAAGTGCGACAATTTCATAACTCCAAGAGTAGCCGCGCTCTTGGCAAAGTCATTTGCAAGGTCAATTGGCGATATTTCCACTCCATGAAGGAGTTTGTCAGCAGTCTGCACACCTGTGAATACGCCCGATTCTGCACACAGCACCCCGGCTGCAGCAAGGCTCTTTTTCACTGCACCTCTAAGTTTGTTGGCAGCCTCCCTCAGCGGAGTTCCCACAGCACCCAGAGCAATGCCAGTGCCCATGCCCTTGACAAAAGAAGAGGCAGCCTTGCCTACTTTCACTTCATTGTTTATAAGAATATCATCGGCAACACTATTTGCAATGTCATAAGAGCCCAATGTAAGTCCCTGTGTCAATGCACTATGCATTATCCTGTTTTTCAGTTTGCCATGTATTGCACGCTTCGCCACTTGCTTTGCCGCTTCCTCTGTAACGCCTCTGCCAAGTCCATTCACCATAACCTGCGCGGTAGCGCGCTCCGTTGCCGAAAACACGCTCTTTCCCACCAGGCCCGATGCGCCCGCTCCCAAAACAGAGAACAATGGCGAATCCACAATAAGCGAGCCCACGCCTGCAAGGACCTCTTCGCCCCAGTTCGGATTGTAGCGTTCAAGTGCGCTCATTTCCATGTTGCTGTGCACATTGTTGTCCGACATTGCATTAAGTTTAGTCTGGGAGATTTTTCCTGCAAGAGAGTTGTTTATTGACGAGCGCAAAAGATATTCAACACTGCTTTTAGGAACATTCTCGTCAATCATCTCATCGGCAAGCTTATTGTAAATCGTAGGCTTCACGAATTTTTCTATATAGTCATCAAGGTCATAGCCCGAAAACTCAGCAACCCCCTTAAACCTCTTTTTGAGTTCATTATTGTCTATTTGCGACATTACACTTTCAAGGTCGGCAACAGGATTGTCAACCCTCATGGCATCGGCCATAGCAATTTCAGGGTCAGCGCCAATAACCGACATGGAGTTTCTGTACGCCTCCTGCGACCTTTCCTTTGACTTTGCGCGGGCTCTCTTTAATGACGCGCTTAGCACATTCTTGTAATAATCCCCAAGCCTGTCATCAACCACCCATGGCGAAACCGCATAATTGCGCCTTGTTTCATCGTCGGCAATCAGTCTGCTAAAATTGCCATAATATGAATCGCCCTCCCTTTTTAGCGGATAAGGCTTATAACCATCGGCATTGACACCTTCATAGCCTGAATACTTTTTACTCTTAACAGGGTCATCGGGCTTATGAAAAGCACTTGAGCCCATGCCGCTCTCATAAGCCGGCGAAGCTCCAAGGCCATTATACAGCGAACCTTCAGCGCCTGGCTCCATTGAATCATGTTCAGGCCAATCACTCTTAAAATAATCACTTGCACCAGCACCACTATCGGTGTTGCTGCGAAAATTCAAATCGGAATAGCCATAATTGTCATTCCTCTTTCTGTTGTCATTCTCAAAAATCATAAAGTAATCTAATTATTTATCTTTTGTTAAACTTGTAATAATCATTCACTGCACGCTCAAACATTCCCGATGTAAGTTTAGGTTTTCCGGCTGCATTATATCCGGCAATGAATGGAATACGCCTTGAACCATTTCCGCTGTTATTGCCGCCGTTTCCGTTCCGCGCTCTCCCAAAGAGGCCATCTTTGGCTATTTCACCATTGTAGTCACGCATGGAATTATTGTATCTCTCTTTTGTCAGTTCGTAGAGTTTTTCATATTTTGGAAGATTGTCTGTTGCTAATGACACTCTTGCACCTTTGCTGTAGCCGGCAAGGGTAAGAAGGTTGGAGGCAAAGTCAACCATTGCGGCCACATTGCGTTTGCGCTTCGCCTCCCTAAGCCGCACCTTGTCCTTTTCCTGCGATTCGGCATACAGTCTTTTAAGATAGTCGTAGTCTATTGTATCGTTCATAATAACATGAATTTTCGGTCAGTTCCTAAAAAGGCAGCATGCCTTATCGTGTCTCTTTTCCCCAGTTTACGCCAAGAACAGCATTCTGCAGCAAATTCAGTCCGTTCTTTGCAAGCAAGGCCGAATTCTTCTCGTCACCAAGCGCGTAATTCATCTCCTGCGAAAGCAGTGCATTCCTGTTCTGTCTGTGAATGCTGTCTATTCTATTCTTCTTATCATCGGCCATAGCTGCAAGACTGGTATAAACATTCTCAAGCGAATTCAGTCCCTGTCTGTTGCGCGCCAGCGCATGCTCATGCGTAGTGCCGTTAATGGCATTGTAAGCCCTGTTCTGCTGATTCTGCCTGCGAAGAGTGTTTTCCACCCTCTTTATAGCCGCCTTTGCCGAACTGTTGTTTAAGAAGTCACTGTAGTAATTTCTTCTGAACCACCCCTCCTCTTCGGCCTTTGCGCCGGACAACAGTTTTCTTTGCCTCGATGCTGCATCGGCAGAGTCAAGCATTCCCTTCACGCCGGCATAAAGTCCGAGCGCCCCATTCAATCCGTTCATAAATTTTGATGTACCCATAACTTTTTTTGCCGCAAAAGAAATACCGGCAAGCAGCGACAAGGTTGCCATAATGCCACTTTGATGCATATTCAGCCATTTTTGGCATTACAGCAAACACAAAAAGGCCATGCTGCATTATCTTCGCAAACAAAGACAACAGCATGGCAAAGAGAAGTGATAAAAATGTTACAATTGAAGATGTGCACAACGAAGCGCTTGCACTATTTCACAGACTAATACAGAGATTAGAGAAGCTTACGCACGACTGCGAAGACCCAGGAACAATAAACCAGGCACTGAAAACCACTGCCGATTTTCTGGTAAAGCTAAGCAAGGAACGAGAACAGGACGGCGATGAGATTGGCAAGCTGCTGCAGCAGACACTGCACGGCTTCGAGGGGAAATAATTACAGCGTTCCAGCGCTGCCGGCGGTAATATCAAGCAGTTCATTGGTTATTGCCTGCTGGCGGCCCTTGTTGTATTCAAGAGTAAGTTCGGCAATCAGGTCATCGGCATTGTCGGTTGCCAGCTGCATGGCAATCATGCGTGCAGCATGTTCTGCGGCAGCCGAAGAGAGAAGGACTGTAAACAAGGAAAGGGTAATTGTCTTTGGCAGCAGAACCGCAATCAATTCATCGCTGCCGGGTTCCATAATATAATCGCATTCACATTCTGTTTCATCGGAGAGCATGGCTGTAATATCAACAGGCAAAAGCGTTTCCCTTGTCGGCACATTGCCCGATGCTGTCACAAAATTAGGATACACAACATCAACACGGTCAATTTCGCCATTCGCAAAACGCTCCATCAAGCGTGACGCAACATCTGCTACAGTTCCATAAACAGGCGCTCCGGCCTGCTTGAGAAGCGAAGTGTCGGGTTCAAAGCCATCCCTCTTTACAGCATCATGCATTTTGCGGCCTGCAGTATATATTTCAACCTCAATGCCTTTTTGCCTGTACGATGCAACAGTCTCACGCATAAGCGCAATCATATTCGCGTTGAAGCTTCCGCACAGCCCGGTATCGGACGCTACAGCAACAATAGCCACACGCTTGGGCTCGCGCTCTGCGATGAATGGCGTTTTACTCTCCCCTGCGCATGAAAGGAGCTCCGCCATAATGTGACCGAGTTTATGGCCATAGGGACGCATACTCTCAATAGCAGCCTGTGCCTTGCGCAATTTTGCCGAGGCTACAAGCTTCATTGCAGAGGTTATCTTCTGCGTGCTCTTTACAGAGAGTATTCTATGTTTGACATCCCTTAAGTTCATCACTCACTCTTTAATGCGCTGCATATTTCAGCTGCAACCTTTTCTATTTCAGCAGTAATCTCCTCATTCACAGTTCCTTTTGCAAGCGGTTCAAGCACGCTTTCCCTGCAACGCGTGCGCATGACATCAAGGAAGAGAGTCTCAAATTCGCTTACCTTGTCAAGCGGTATGTTGTTCAAAAGATTGTTTATTCCACAATAAAGAACAGCAATCTGCTCCCCCACCGGCATTGGAGAATACTGAGGCTGTATAAGCAGCCTGTTGTTGCGCCGTCCGCGTTCAATGACCATCTTTGTCACCTGGTCCATCTCACTGCCGAATTTTGTAAAAGCCTCAAGCTCGCGATATTGGGCATAGTCGATTTTCAATGTTCCGGCAACCTTTTTCATTGACTTGACCTGAGCCTTGCCACCCACGCGCGACACAGAAATGCCCACATTTACAGCCGGCCTGAATCCCTGGTTAAAGAGGTCGCTTTCAAGATATATCTGTCCATCGGTAATGGAGATTACGTTTGTGGGAATATATGCCGACACATCTCCTGCCTGTGTTTCAATTATAGGCAATGCAGTAAGCGAACCGCCACCCTTCACCTTGCCTATGAGGCTTGGCGGAAGGTCATTCATCTTCTCGGCAACCTCCTGTTGTGCAATAATCTTAGCAGCCCGTTCAAGAAGGCGTGAATGCAGATAGAACACATCTCCGGGATATGCCTCTCTGCCCGACGGACGGCGGAGAATCAAAGAAACTTCCCTGTATGCAACAGCCTGTTTCGAGAGGTCATCGTAAACCACAAGTGCGTGCCGGCCTGTATCACGGAAATACTCCCCTATGGCAGCACCCGCCATAGGAGCATAATACTGCAACGCAGCAGTATCGGCAGCAGTTGCCGCCACAACAACCGTATACTCCATTGCACCATGCTTGCGCAGAGTGTTCACCACCGAAGCCACGGTGGAAGCCTTTTGTCCAATGGCAACATATATGCAGTAGAGAGGCTCTCCTGCCTCGTATGCCGAACGCTGGTTTATTATTGTATCAATGGCAATGGCAGTCTTTCCTGTCTGGCGGTCGCCTATTATAAGTTCGCGCTGTCCACGCCCTATCGGAATCATTGAGTCTATTGACTTAAGTCCTGTCTGAAGAGGTTCTGCAACAGGCTGTCTGAATATGACACCGGGCGCTTTGCGGTCGAGCGGCATTTCAAAAGTTTCGCCTTCAATGTCGCCTTTGCCGTCAATAGGTTCGCCAAGCGGAGTAATGACACGTCCCAGCATTGCGTCGCAAACATCAATTGAGGCAATGCGTCCGGTACGCTTCACTGTCATGCCCTCCTTTATTTTGTCAGTAGGGCCAAGCAGTATTGCGCCCACATTATCCTCCTCAAGATTCATAACAATAGCCTTCATGCCATTGTCGAACTCAAGCAGTTCATCGGCCTCGGCATTATAAAGGCCATATATCCTGACAACGCCGTCGCTCACCTGCAGCACAGTTCCCACCTCATCGTATTTAATGCTGCTTCTTATGCCCTGCAGCTGCTCAAGCAGCACTTTTGACACTTCACTTGGCTTTATATTCATTGTACAAGTTTTCTATTCTTTTTTACTAATAGCTTCCTTATCTCCCTTATCTGTCCCTGCACGCTCGCGTCAAACCGTGCTGAATCAGTTTCAATAATGAAACCGCCTGTTATTGAAGGGTCAACAACACTCTCCATCTCAACAGCGTTTCCGCTCTTCTCGGATATAAGGCGTGACACCTTATCAAGAGACTCTTCACCAATTGGCGTTGCGGTAACAAACTTAACGGCCTGTATGCCCTTTTCCTTGCGGTAAAGCGAAATGTAGGCGTGCGCAATGAAAAGCAAGAGCTCCTCGCGCTCCTCCTTTACCACAAGCCTGGCGAAGTTCCTGAATACAGGAGAAGGCTCAACGGCCGAACAAAGCAAATCGGTCCGCTCTTTCTGCCCAAGGGAAGGATTTCGCAGCAGCAGCATAAACTCCTTTACGCTCTGCAGCGTGTGGAGCAGCTGAAGCATGCTGCTGTACATGGCATCCTCCGCCTTTAACCCTGCAGCATATTCATACAAGGCCTTCGCATATCGTGCTGAAACAACACCCGTATTCATTTCTTCTCCTTCACTTTGTCAAGTTCCTCATTCAGGAGTTTGTCAATATACTCCTGCTGCGCGCCATCGGCCGACAGTTCCTTGCCGACAATCTTTTCGGCAATTGCCAGTGAAAGCTCCGCAACATCGTTCCGCATTCCGCTAAGCATCTCGTCACGCTCATGAGAAATTTTTCTCCGCGCTTCAGCGATAATCCTCTCGGCTTCATCCTCGGCCCTCTTGCGCGCCTCTTTCATTACCTGTTCGCGAGCTGCAGAAGCCTCGCGCAAAATTCTTGCCTGCTCCTCCTGTGCGGCCATCACAATCTCCTCGCCCTGACGTTCAATGCCGGCAAGCTTTTCATTTGCCTCATGCGCATTGCGCAGTGCATCGTCAATGAACCGGCTGCGTTTCTCAATCATGGAAAGTATAACAGGAAAGCCATATTTATATAGCACAAGGAATACTATTCCGAAAGCGACAAGCATCCAGAACAGCAAACCGGCATCGGGCAACAGAAGAGACATACTGCAAAGAATTCCTGATTACACAAACAGCACAAGGAAGCACACCACAACAGCAAACATTGCCACACCCTCAATAAGGGCAGCTGCAAGAATCATGCTTGAGCGAATGTCACCCGCAGCCTCGGGCTGACGTGCGATAGCCTCAAGCGCCGTGCTTCCTATCTTGCTTATACCAAGCGACGCAGCAATTACGGCAACACTTGCTGCAAATGCAGCTCCAACTTTGGCAAGACCGGCACCTGCCAGCGCCTGTAGAAAAATTGTTGAAAACATAACACTATCTAATTTATTGGTTATTATACTATTTTATCACTCTCAGTGGCTTCCCGCCTTATGTTCAGGCTGTGAAAGCCCTATAAACACCGACGAAAGCATTGTAAACACAAATGCCTGCACAAACGCCACAAGCAGTTCAAGCACATTCATGAAAATTGTGAAGAAGACAGAAACCACAGTCATTCCGCTGCCTATATACACATTTACAGACATTGTTATAAATATTATGCTTACAAAAGCAAGCAATGCCGTATGCCCGGCAAGAATATTTGCAAAAAGCCTTATTGTAAGCGCAAAGGGCTTTACAA
This sequence comes from Bacteroidaceae bacterium, assembly GCA_017516885.1. Classification (GTDB taxonomy): domain Bacteria; phylum Bacteroidota; class Bacteroidia; order Bacteroidales; family Bacteroidaceae; genus HGM04593. The sequence continues at coordinate 11,043 of JAFXAR010000043.1, read as the reverse complement.
ACATACTGAAAATTTCAATCAGCGGCATCAGCGGCACGGGCACTTTGAGCCACAGAGGCACATCGGGCCAGAACACCTCCCTGTAATACTCCCTGTTGCCAAAAAAGTTCACGGCAACAAAAGTGCACAGAGCAAGCGCCAGAGTTACTGCAATATTTCCTGTAACATTAGCACCGCCCGGGAACAAGGGCAAAAGCCCCATAAGATTGCTCAGGAATATGAAGAAAAACAGCGTAAGCAGATAGGGAGCATATTTCCTGTATTTGCTGCCTACATTAGGCTTTATCACATCGTCAACCACCATTGTAATAAGCATCTCCATTACTCCAACAAACCCCTTGGGCGGTTCTTTCGTTACATCGTGGCGGCGATACCAGCGTGCAGTGCACAGCACTATGACAACAAGCAGAAGCCCGGTCATAAACACCGATGCCACCGTCTTGGTAATTGATATGTCAAGCAGCGGACGCACCTCATTGCCGTGCTTGTCGCTCTCCACAATCTTGCCCTCATTCTTGCCCTCGACAGCAATTCTGAAGCCGTTGTATTCGCTATTCTCATGGAACACCGACGAGGAGAAAACTTCCCATCCCGTGCGTTCGGAATAGAGAATAACCGGCAAGCTTATTGCAATATGCTTTCCGCCTATTGTTGTCAGATGCCATTCATAGGAATCCTGTATATGGCCGAATATAACACCCTTGACATCCACCCCATCATGGGCCGGACTGCCGTCTGCCGCCACTCCCCTTGCAGGAACTGAAAGCAGCAACGCAAATGCCAAGAGCATGTAAAATATTCTCTTCATAATACAGCCATTCAACTTTTCAACATTCTCTTTTTTATATATATCACAGCAGCACTCTCAGGGACAAGCAGCAGAATGTAATAGGCAAAGAAGTTGACAACAACCTCAACAGCGCATCCCTTAAAGGCGAACGCCAATCCTAATGCCACAAAAAGCGACAGCACCATCTTGGCGCTCTTGAAAGCCATAAAGCGCTTGGCAAACGAACTGCTGTCTGCCGGAATTCCTGCCACAAGCACAAACAGAGTGTACAATGCCCAAAAGTAAAAGGGAATGATGAAGCGGGCCACTGAATTGTACCCCGGCACAATGCAGTAAACAATGCCCTCACCCACAGCGGCAAGCAGCACTGCTGTCACTGTTATTGCCATTATCAAGTTACCTTTGTTCATCGCATGCATTATTTTTCTGTTACAATGTTTGCCGTTTCGGCACACACCGAAACAGTGTTGTCCCTAACCTCGGCAAAACCGCTTTCAATTGCAATATATCCTCCGCCTTGTGGGGCTTCCCACGAAACGACACCTTTTTGAAGATGCGCTATAAGCGGAGCATGGTTATAGAGAACAGTAAACGGAGCTGCACTCCCCGGCAGACGTACACAAGTGACGTCACCGCTGAATAATCTCTTTTCGGGAGAGAGAATCTCAAGTTTAATCATTCCGTCTGCCATAAAACACTATTTTGCCAGTTCAAGCATCTTTTTGCCCTTCTCTATAGCCTCTTCAATGCACCCTACATTAAGGAAAGCCTGTTCGGGCAGATAATCCACCTTGCCGTCAAGTATCATATTGAATCCCTTCACTGTATCTTCAATTGATACAGTAACACCCTTAATGCCGGTAAACTGTTCGGCCACAGTAAACGGCTGCGACAAAAAGCGCTGCACTTTACGCGCCCTGTTCACAACCAGCTTATCCTCTTCGGAAAGTTCCTCCATTCCCAAGATTGATATTATATCCTGCAGTTCCTTATTGCGCTGCAGAATCTGCTTGACACGCTGTGCAGTTTCATAATGCTCCTTGCCCACAATATTCGCGTCAAGGATTCTTGATGTCGATTCAAGCGGGTCAACAGCCGGATAAATTCCAAGTTCGGCAATTTTGCGGCTCAACACAGTTGTTGCATCAAGATGGGTGAATGTTGTAGCAGGAGCAGGGTCGGTAAGGTCATCAGCCGGAACGTACACCGCCTGCACCGATGTTATTGAGCCATGCACCGTAGATGCAATTCTCTCCTGCATTGCGCCCATTTCGCTGGCCAAAGTTGGCTGATAGCCCACAGAGCCCGGCATGCGCCCAAGCAGAGCCGACACCTCAGAACCGGCCTGTGTGAAACGGAAAATATTATCAATAAAGAAGAGTATGTCGTTTCTCTTGCCCTCGCTTGCACCGGCATCGCGGAACGATTCGGCTACAGTAAGGCCCGAAAGCGCCACTGCGGCACGCGCACCGGGAGGCTCGTTCATCTGGCCATACACGAGCGTTGCCTGGGATTCGGCCACCTCTTTGTAATCAACCTTTGCAAGGTCCCACTCGCCTCTTTCAAGCCCGGCCTTGAACTCCTTGCCGTAACGTATAACGTCCGACTCAATCATTTCGCGCAACAGGTCATTTCCCTCACGCGTGCGCTCGCCCACTCCGGCAAATACAGAAAATCCATCGTGCCCTTTGGCAATATTGTTTATCAGTTCCATAATGAGCACGGTCTTTCCCACTCCCGCACCGCCAAAAAGGCCAATTTTTCCTCCCTTGCAATAGGGTTCAAGCAAGTCTATGACCTTGATGCCTGTATAAAGGACCTCTTCGGTTGTTGTAAGTTCCTCGAACTTGGGCGCATCGCGATGAATGGGATACGCATCACTTTTGTCAAGTGCTGAAAGACCGTCAATAGGAGCGCCCACAACATTCATTATACGTCCCTTTATCTGTTCCCCCACCGGCATTGTCACCGGAGAGCCTGTAGCAACAACCTCCATGCCGCGGCGCAATCCTGCAGTGCGGTCCATTGCCACAGTGCGCACTGTATTGTCGCCAATATGCTGCTGCACCTCAAGGACAATATCATTGCCGGCCGACGATGACACCGTAAGCGCTTCATGTATCGCAGGGAGGGAGATGCCGGCGGCATCTCCTGCATCATCAAAACAAACATCAATCACTGCACCTATTACCTGTGCAATCCGGCCCTTATTCTGTGACATTTTTATATATGAGTTAGTTCTTATTACTTAAACAATTGCAGTTTACCGCAAATATAACAACAAACGAGCAAGAAACATGAAACTTGTTTCAATGTTTATCACAGCGAGTGCAGGCTATGTTCGCGCGTAGCGCAAATATACGAACAAACGAGCAAGAAACATGAAACTTGTTTCAATGTTTATTACAGCGAGTGCAGGCTATGTTCGCGCGTAGCGCAAATATAGCAATATTTCCCAACTATTTGCCCTCAAACAGTCATATCATTTGTTAAATTTTCCAATAATCCCTGCAACGGACAGATTCCCCGCCGTTTTCAGCAACTAAAACAGCTCAAAGAACGCCGAAGTAAAATATCTCTCTACAACACGTTTGCCATAGACATTTACATAGGCAGCCCCATTGCCAGCACTCCTGCTCTCAATGCATCCCTCATGCAATAGGCCGAGCAACAGTTTTAAAAGCCGCAGGCGGTTAAATTCCGTAAGCGATTCCAGTTCATCCAATGTGTAGCACTCGCCGGGAAGCATTCTGTCCAACAAAATTTCTCTATCGTCCATAAAATTTCTTCTTTCAGCAAATGTATTTAAGAAAAACAGCCGTGAACATTCCAATATCAACCTATTATTTTCCACAATGCAAAAGAGGAAAAGATAACCGCATAAAAGGATGGTGGGTGACCCAAAAGTGAAATGGGCCACCCACGTTTGTAGGGAGATGAATAAAAACGTAAATGAGGATTTTGAAGGCAAGCGTAACGCAAGAAAATTTGTGCAAACTAGTTAAATGCAAAGTTACTTTGCTATTCTACAACGAGTGTTGCCAAATTTCGGGTATCAAATACATTTGTCAGTCATCTTCGGAAAAGAACACACCGGCAAGTTCTGTAATCATCAATAAGCAAACAATGGGAACTCGGCCATTGTCTCATTTACCTCTCTGCGCACTGCTGCAATAGCCTTTTCGTCCTCGGGAGCATTGAGCACAGCCTCAATCATTTCAGCAATAAATGGCATCATATCCTCCTTTACGCCACGCGTTGTTATTGCCGGCGTGCCGAGGCGTATGCCTGAAGTCTGGAATGCGCTGCGTGTATCAAACGGAACCATATTCTTGTTTGCTGTAATGTCGGCTGCAACAAGCGCCTTCTCGGCAACCTTTCCTGTAAGGTCGGGATATTTGCTGCGCAAGTCAACAAGCATTGAGTGGTTGTCTGTTCCGCCTGAGACAATGCCGAAACCGCGGTTCATAAGTTCCTGTGCCAGCACTGAAGCATTCAGCTTCACCTGCGCCTGATACTCCTTGAATTCGAGCTGCAGCGCCTCGCCAAATGCCACAGCCTTTGCAGCAATCACATGCTCGAGCGGACCGCCCTGTATTCCGGGGAACACTGCCGAATCAAGCAGCTGCGACATCATCTTAATCTCGCCCTTCGGAGTTGTCTTGCCCCATGGATTGGGGAAGTCCTTTCCAAGGATTATTACACCGCCGCGCGGGCCGCGCAAAGTCTTATGAGTGGTAGAGGTCACAATGTGGGCATATTTTACAGGATTGTCAAGCAAGCCGGCTGCAATCAATCCGGCCGGGTGCGCCATATCCACCATAAGAATTGCACCCACCTTGTCGGCAATTTCGCGCATGCGCTTGTAGTCCCACTCACGGGAATAAGCCGAACCGCCGCCAATAATCATCCTGGGCTTTTCGCGCAGTGCAACCTCCTCCATCTGGTCATAGTCCACACGGCCGGTTTCAGGATTAAGATTATACTCGCAGGGAGTATATATAAGCCCCGATGTATTTACAGCCGAACCGTGCGAGAGATGGCCGCCATGAGCCAGGTTAAGCCCCATGAACTTGTCTCCCGGATTCAGCACGGCAAGGAACACAGCCGCATTGGCCTGCGCGCCCGAATGAGGCTGCACATTTACCCACTCGGCATCATACAGTTCCTTCAGGCGCTCGCGTGCAATATCCTCAACAATGTCAACCACCTCACAGCCGCCATAGTAGCGCTTGCCGGGATAACCCTCGGCATATTTGTTTGTAAGCACAGAGCCCATAGCCTGCATAACCTCGTTGCTCACAAAATTCTCCGATGCAATAAGTTCAATACCCTTTAACTGACGGCGGTATTCACTCTCAATTAACTGAAAAATATGTCTGTCACGTTTCATCTTGATATAAAAGTTGTTTAAATTTATAAATAAATTGACCGGCAGCACATTCTGCCACAGTCCGTTAAATCATCATGCCACGAAGATAGCAAAAATATGCCACTTACAATGCAACCGCAGCAAGAAGTTATAAAAAACGGTTTAAAAACTCTCTTTCCGTCCTCAGCGGGTAAGCTGATAAGCGTCACGCGGGTCGCCGTTTGCGAGATGTATCTCTCAAAGCAAGCAAATCAGGATTATCCGCACTCTGCAGTTCTTTTATCGTTAAACAATATTAAATTTATTGTTTTTCCAATACTTTTTATTGTTTTGCAATAAATTCACCATATATTTGCACCGAGAAAGAAAAATAACAATTCATAAAAAAACATCTGAATCATGAAAACAAGCAAAGGAATGACAGGAATTGCCGTTGCGGCATCACTGTTATGCACAGTAAGCATTGTATGGATTTTTTGCCAAAGTTATTTTATCAGCACCGGAAGCGGCGAAGGCTGCATTGTATGGCACGAAGAGCTCTACCCTCTCCAGGCGGCCATATTTACCGGGCGTCTGCTGTTCAAGTCCATGTTCTACGCCCTTATCATGGTATTCCTTTTCAAGCAGATTAAGGCCATAAAGAGCGGCGTTCTTTTTCCGGGCATAAATGTAACTATACTCTACTGCATTGCCGGCAGTTACCTAATAGGCAACATCTGCGACGACAACATAGCCACCGCCCTGACCAGCAGCAGCCACGCTGCATTTGCAATCAACGGCGACACATTGCTCTATGCAGCGCTGCTCGTTGTTTTTGCACTTATATATAAGGTAGCAGTAAGAGTGAGCGAGGAGAATAATTTGACTATATAATAAACGCAGCACATCATGTCAATTATAGTAAATGTTGATGTCATGCTTGCAAGGCGCAAGATGACTTCGGGCGAGCTTGCCGAAAAAATAGGAATAACACAAGCCAACCTCTCAATATTGAAGACAGGAAAGGCCAAGGCTGTACGCTTCAGCACCCTTGATGCACTGTGCAAGGCGCTTGACTGCCAGCCGGGTGACATTCTTGAATACAGAGCCGAATGACAGACACCTAAGTGACGTTTAAAAAACAACATGCTTCATTTTAAAAAAAAATTATGAAGAAAATATTTGCAACACTCCTTCTTGCAGCCTCTTTTACGGCACAGGCGCAAGAATACAAGAGAATCGAAGGCTGCATAGTAAACGAAGACGGCAACGCTGTAGAATTCGTCACAGTAGGCATTATGGGCAAAGGAACAGGCACAGTGTCAAGCGCAAGCGGGCATTTCAGCCTCAAGATACCCGCCACAGGCAACGACACCGTAACCTTCTCCCATGTCTCATACGGCAAAAAGGAAATTGCAGCTAAGGAACTGCTCGGCAGCGGAACTCCATTAACCGTAAGAATGCACACAAGAGAACTTAAGGAAATTACTGTATTTTCGGGAAAAAGGAAAAAGGCTAAATTAGCAAACAGGGGAATGCGGGTAAAAGGCGCAAAAACCATGTGGACACCGGCAAACATAGGCAACGAAATAGGCTCGATAATAGAGAGCAAAAGAACTTTCGATGTTGAGGAAATACGTTTCAGAGTACAGTCAAACGCAATTGACAGCCTTAAGCTGAGCATAAACATCTACCGCACCGGTGAAGAAACCGGCAGTTTAGCCAACATACTGAAGCGGCCAATATACGTCAACATCCCCACAAGCCCAAAAAAGCAGGAAATAGCCATTGCGCCCAAAGAGGTAATCAGATTAGATGCCGGCAGATACTATGTATCGGTAAAGTTTGTACACTGCAGCGAAGAAGCCCAAAAGGAGTGGCAGGACGAGGAGTCGTGGGACAACAAGAAGAGATACGAAATGAGCAAGAAGAGCATATTCTTCCCCCTCTTCCTCAAAGCAGGATACATACGCAACGGAGCAGTTGCCGAACCTGAGAAAATTCCAATGAATCTTGGTCTTGAGGTCATAGGATACGAATACAGATAACTGAAAAAGCTCCAGTATTCAATGACAATCCGTTTGATTTCCTCAAATAAAGTCAAACGGATTATATTTTTTTACTATCTTAGCAAAATAATATAGAAACTTTATATATGAAAAAAATTATTTGTTCAGTATTTACACTATCAATTTTGTTAGGTATGAACGCATGCAAACAGAAAGAAAACGGAAAAGAGAACGAAAACAGGCAGAAAGCGGAGAACACCTTGCTTGCCGAAAGCAAGGCGCCGTTCGGAGCGCCTGAGTTTGACAAGTTCAAGATTGAGGACTACAAGCCGGCGTTCGACCAGGCATTTGCCGAAAAACGCGCCGACATAAAGAAAATAATTGAGAACAAGGAAGCCCCCACATACGCCAACACAGTGGAAGCCCTTGAGCTTAGCGGCAAGAACCTTGAAAAGGTAAGTTCAATATTCTTCAACCTCAACGAAAGCGAAAACACGCCCCAAATGACAGAGATTGAGGAATATGCCATTCCCAAAATGACCGACCTCAACGGTTACATTTTCATGAACGACACCCTCTTCTCGCGCATACGCGCCCTTTACGACAGCCGCAACAGCCTCGGCCTTGACGAAGAGCAGATGATTGTGCTCGACAACTACTACCAGTCATTCGTGCGCGGCGGCGCGCTCCTCAGCCAGGAAGACAAGGCAAAGCTTCTTGAAATTGACACCCAATTAGGACTTCTGTCGGTAAAGTTCGGCAGCAACCTTCTTGCCGACAACAAGGACTTCAAGCTCGTAATCACAGACCCGAAAGACCTCAGCGGCCTTCCCCAGGGAGTAATTGACGCAGCCGCCGGCAAAGATGGCAAAAGCTGGACCTTCACGCTCGACAAGCCAAGCTGCATTCCATTCCTTCAGTATGCCGACAACCGCTCATTACGCGAGAAGGTGTACAAGGCATACTACGGCCGCGGCAACAACGACAACCAGAACAACAACACAGCCATAATAAAAGAAATCCTCCAACTGCGTCAGGAAAAGGCAAAGCTGCTTGGCTATAAGACATACGCCCACTTTGTGCTCAGCGAAAAGATGGCAAAGACACCCGAAGCGGCGCTCAGCCTCATGAACAGCATCTGGCAACCGGCACTGCAGCGCGCCAAGGAGGAGAAAGCCGAACTGCAAAAGATTGCCGACCGCGAAGGCGCAGGAATCAAGATAGAAGGCTGGGACTGGTTCTACTACACCGAAAAGCTGCGCAAGGAGAAATATGCCCTCAACGACGAGGCAATAAAGCCCTACTTCAAGCTCGAGAATGTACTCCAGGGAGCATTTGACTGCGCCGAAAAGCTCTACGGCGTCAAATTCGAGAAGCGCACCGGCATTCCGGTATACAACAGCGAGGTGGAAACCTACGAAGTTCTTGACAGCAACGGCAAGCATCTTGGAATATTCTACACCGACTTCTTCCCCCGCGCCACAAAGCGCCAGGGCGCATGGATGACAAACTTCGTGAACCAAAGAAACATCTGCGGCCAGGAGGTGCGCCCAATGATTGTAAACGTCTGCAACTTTACAGCACCGCAAGGCAACATCCCCGCCCTGCTCAACATTGACGAGACACGCACCCTGTTCCACGAATTCGGCCACGCCCTGCACGGACTGCTCACACAGGCACACTACCCGAGCGTAAGCGGAACAAACGTCAAGCACGACTTTGTGGAGCTCTTCTCGCAAATTAACGAAAAATGGTCAGTACACCCCTCTGTGATGCCCACATTCGCAAAGCATTACGAAAGCGGCGAGCCAATACCGGCCGAACTCATTGAGAAGATGCAGAAGAGCGCCCACTTCAACATGGGCTTTGAGACAACAGAGCTTGTAGCCGCAGCCTTGCTCGACATGAAAATGCACCTCATTGACGATTACAGCAATTTCAACTGCAACGAGTACGAACAGCAGCTGCGCAAGGAACTCGGCTTCATACCCGAAATAGAATACCGCTACCGCAGCACCAACTTCTCGCATGTATTCAGCGGCGGCTATGAAGTTGGCTACTACTCATATCTGTGGGCCGAAGTCCTTGACTGCGACGCCTTTGAACTGTTCCTTGAAAAAGGCATCTTCGACAAGAACACCGCAGCAGCCTTCAAGAGCCTTATTGAAATGGGCGGCAGCAAAGACCCCATGCGCGAATACAAGAAATTCCGCGGAGCAGACCCCGACCCGGCAGCACTCCTCCGCGCACGCGGACTTAAATAACCACCAAACGGTAAATTTATGGAAGAAAGAATAGAAAAAGCCGTATCACTCTTTAAAGAGGGATACAACTGCAGCCAGTCGGTAGTAGCCGCATTTGCCGACCTATATGGCTTTACCCCCGAACAGGCATTGAAAATGTCGGCATCCTTTGGCGGCGGAATAGGACGCATGCGCCAGACTTGCGGCGCAGCATGCGGCCTCTTTATGCTCGCAGGACTTGAAACCGGGTGCACCGATGGGAAAGACCGCCAAGGCAAAGAGGCAAACTATAAAACCGTACAGGAACTGGCCGAAGAGTTCCGCAAGCGCAATGGTTCGCTTATATGCGCCGAACTGCTCGGTCTCGCCAAGAACGCCCCTACCCCGGCAACGCCCGAAGCAAGAAGCGCCGAATACTACAAGAAACGCCCATGCGTAAAAATGGTAGAGGAATCAGCGCGCATTTGGTGCGAATATATAGCAAAAAAGAGTGAAAAAAGCATTAACAATGAATAATATTATTGAAAATCACCAACTTTTGTTTGTTATATAAAAAAAAAGCAGTACCTTTGCACCCGAATTTAAAAAACGGAGGCTTTCGGCATAGGCATAAACGCCAAACAGCTGAACGTCAATGTTTTTAAAGAAAAAGAATATTAGTGTTGAATTTTAAATATTAGAACTATGATTGAAAATGCTGGTGCATTTGCAGGCCGCATCTGGACTGCTTTGAACGAGACAGAGGGTCTCACATTGAAAGAGATTAAGACAAAGGCAAAACTGAAAGAGAAGGAGCTGTACCTTGGCCTTGGCTGGTTGCTCCGTGAGGATAAAATCTTCTCTTGCGTAGCAGGTGAGGAGGAAATCTTCGCTCTCAAGTAATTTGAAGCATCAAAGTATAAAAAATGGCGGTCATACGACCGCCATTTTTTATTGTCTAACGGAAGAGTTTGGGCAGTCATCACATGCATATTATTCATCTACTCCTCAGTCTAGCAACTATGTTGCAAGACAGCTCCTCTTCGCATGAGGAGCACTTGGAATGTTTTTTCCGCGGATTCTGTTCATACCGCGGCGAAGCGAGGGATCTCAAAACCGCGAAATAAGAAAGTCCTGCAACAGGGTTGACTTTCCACAACGGCGAATACCCGTGACCACTTTTATTAAATCCTGGTCACGCAATTGAATCAATTGATTTAAATAACAGTTTCTCTTTATCATCTTATTTCTGCAAGCGAGTTCCTACTGACGAAAATTACCATTTTCCCTATTTTTCGTCAGTTTACAACACAAAGCCGCACGCCGCGTCATTCCGCAGCGAAACATCTCTTTCCATTAGTATAGCATTTGGTTCCTTAGACTTCGTTCAGGATAACAATGACCGCGAAACAAGAGATTCCTCACATGCTGTTAGTTCGCTGCGCTCATCGAAAATCTCTTTTGATTTATTTTATTAAGGTATGGTCGGTGTGACAAAGACTATGAATAACAACAGTAAAACGTGTCACTTGAAAATAAAATCCCAGTCCTCCTCTATCCCATAATAGAGGAGGTGGATTCAAAACAAAGTTTTGAAGACGGAGGAGTTGGGCAGTCATCACATGCATATTATTCATCTACTCCTCAGTCTTGCAACAAGTTGCAAGCCAG
>JAFXAR010000042.1 GCA_017516885.1 Bacteroidaceae bacterium | reverse complement strand
GGCGGCATTTCCCTTGGCAATAGCTCTAACGTGATTATTGAAGGTGACCTTATCAAAGAGAACAACAAACTGACCGTTACGGGAACTAATGGCAATGCCGGAATTGGTGCAAATAACGGTGTTACCGCAGGCGACATTACTATCCGTAATGCTCGTGTGGATGCTACCGGAAGTGGCTCCTCAGATGGCAGTGGTGCAGCTATTGGCACATCCGATGCTTCTATGGGAAACATCTTGATTGATAATTCTATCGTTATTGCGGCAGGTGGCTATTATAATAGTGATGATTTTATGGAAATATCACATGCTGCAGCCATCGGTATGGGCTACTATGGTGGTACGATAGGTAATATAACTCTTAAGAATTCTGAGATTACGGCAAGCAACAACGGTGACGGACTTGCTTCTGTAATTGGTGCAGGCAGTCAAAACAAGGAAGGCGATAATAATGCTGGTACTCTTGGTGATATTATCATTACAAATACCGATTTGAATCTTTCTATGGTGATATGTAATAAAAATACCTATGCAGCAATAATAGGACCGGGCATGGGCTACTCCTATGCATGGACTAATATGGGAAAGATTATCTTTACCGATGTAACTCAAACTGAACTGGATGAAATGATTGCAAACTGGCTCCCGTCAGACTTTAATGAATGGGGTGCTTATGCTCTCGGTAGAGGATATGACGGCAGTGCTTATAAGAAAGAAACTTTCGGTGGCGTATGGGTCAGCGACGGCAACGGCGGTACTGTACAGATCGGTAATGAAAGTGGCTATTACTGTCTGAATTCAGCAGTACAATAATTTATAGGGCAGGAAGAGGGTAATGCCTCTCCTGCTAACAAAAAACAATTAAACCAATGGAAACAGAAGTTTACGATTAAGCGAGAGCAATACCAAGTTTACTTGAGTATTGCCGAGCGGACAAAACAGATAGTGAATGTTGGAGAATTTATTCGCCGTCATCCTCATCCGCAATATAATAAGTATATTGATGTTCGGAAATACCGTCGTTTTAGTATTGAAAACGGTAATATTGTATGGGGAAAGAATTGGGATTTAATGTTCCCAATTGAGCAACTGCACAGTGGTTCCATAATATGACATCTTGTCGACAAATCTTTTTCTCGTCCCGTCTTGCAAGACGGGACGAATTATATACAATTCTCTCTATTACTTATCAGTAACAAGGTACTGATTTTTTCTGCAATTAAAGAAAAATTTCGTTATTTCGCCGAAATTATCCTGTTAAAATGCTAAAAAAGTTAAATTTAAATGCTACTTTTGTAAATTGCTAATTTTATGATGATATTGGAATGCGGTTTGTAGAACATATTGGCGAATTTTGCACTGTTGAAAGTGATAAAAACAATTATATATATGGAAAATAAGATTCAGGAACTGACCGAGAAAATCTACGCCGAGGGTGTAGAGAAGGGTAATGCAGAGGCGGCCCGCATTGTTGAGGAGGCTAAGGCCAAGGCTGCCGATATTTTAAATGAGGCCCGCGCTGAGGCGGAGGCTATTGTTGCTGCTGCCGAAAAGAAGGCTGCGGAACTTGAGGCTAACAGCCGTTCTGAGATAAAGCTCTATGGCGCTCAGGCGGTAGGTGCATTAAAGTCTGAGGCTGCAAGCATTGTTACCGACAGCGTTGTTAAGGCTGCAGTAAAGGATGCGCTTGCCGGCGACACCTTGAAGGCTCTGCTTGTGAAGATTGCTGAGCGCTGGAGCGCAAATGAGCAGCTGGTTATTTCGGCATCCGAGGCTGACGAGCTTAAGGCTTACTTTGCAAAGAATGCCAAGGCTCTGCTTGACAAGGGCGTGAAAATTGAGCAGGTAAACGGCAAGAAGACTCAGTTCTCCATTGCTCCTGCCGATGGTTCGTACAAGGTTAATTTTGGCGAGGGCGAGTTTGAGGCTTTCTTCAAGGCGTTCCTTCGTCCGCAGATGGTTGAACTTCTATTCTCGTAATCAATGAGCGAATATCATTATTTGGTAGCGGGATTGCCTGATATTGTGTTCGATGGAGCAAAGTGCCCATACACAGTAGCTCGTTTCAAGGAGGAGGTTTATCCTTCGCTCTCGTCTGCCGATGCGCGTACAGTTGACCTTATACTCCTTGCTCAGGATAATGAGAATATTCTCAAGCTTCTGCGCAATGGCGGGGAGGCTGCCATTGGCGCTTGCGGCTGCTGCAGCCGCGAACAGCTGCTTGCTGTAATTGAGGCGGCAAGATGCGGCGATGCTCCTGTAAAGGGGGTGCCATTGTATCTGCACCGCTTTGCTGAGGAGTATCTTGCGCAGGAGACACAAGAGAATATTGTTTGGGAGAACCGTTTGAGTGCGTGCTACTACGATTATGCCTTAAAATGCTCAAATTCGTTTGCTGCCGGTTGGTTTGCATTCAATCTTAATGTGAACAATATACTTGTGGCCTTTTCGGCCCGCAAATACAAGATGAGTGTCCACGATGCAGTGATAGGCGATAATGAGGTTGCCGAGGCCTTGCGCACTTCGGCTGCGCGTGATTTCGGGCTTGCCGGCGCATTGGACTATTTTGAGGCTCTTCAGCGCATAAGCGAGAACGGCCGCCTTCAGGAGCGTGAACGCCAGCTTGATGATATGCGTTGGCGCTGGCTTGATGATAATTCCGTATTTTGCTACTTTACGGTGGAGAGACTTTTTGTGTTCCTTCAGAAACTGATTATTCTGGAGCGTTGGGCGCAGCTCGATGCCGAAAAGGGCATGGAAAAGTACAACAGTATGATAGAGACACTGAAGGGCGGAATGGATTTGCAGGCTGCAGGCGTGCAATAACGTACAGCGCTTCTGTTATATAAAAAAGAAAATTAAACTTCTAAATAGAAATTTTAACTGCTTCTAAATATGGCAACAAAAGGAAAAGTTACCGGTGTTATAGCAAACATGGTGCTTCTGGCCGTTGACGGTCCGGTGGCGCAGAATGAAATTTGCTATATCAAGACCGGCGGCGACCGCTTGATGGCCGAGGTTATCAAGATTAACGGTGCCAAAGTGTATGTTCAGGTGTTTGAGAGCACACGACGCCTGAAGATTGGCGAGGAGGCTGAGTTTACCGGCCACATGCTTGAAGTGTCTCTTGCTCCGGGCATGCTCTCAAAGAATTACGATGGCTTGCAGAACGACCTTGACAAAATGGAGGGTGTTTTCCTCAAGAGAGGCGATTACACCAATCCGCTTGACGAGGATAGAATCTGGCATTTTGAGCCGCTTGTAAAGGAGGGTGACACTGTCACTGCCGCAGCATGGCTGGGTGCGGTTGAGGAAAACCACCAGAATCTTAAGATTATGGCTCCGTTCGGCATTGAGGGCAAGTGGACCGTAAAATCAATAGCCAAGGCCGGCGATTACAGAATTACAGACACTGTTGCTGTAATTGAAAACGGACAGGGCGAAGTGAAGGAACTCAACATGATTCAGAAGTGGCCGGTGCGTGTAGCCATGACTGACTACAGGGAGAAGCCGCGCCCATTCAAGCTGCTTGAGACCGGAGTGCGCACAATTGACACTCTTAACCCAATAGTTGAAGGCGGTACAGGCTTCATTCCAGGTCCTTTCGGTACAGGAAAGACTGTGCTTCAGCATGCAATATCAAAGCAGGCCGAGGCTGACATTGTTATTATAGCTGCATGCGGCGAGCGTGCAAACGAGGTTGTGGAGATTTTCACTGAGTTCCCCGAACTCATTGACCCTCATACCGGCCGCAAGCTTATGGAGCGCACAATCATCATTGCCAATACATCGAACATGCCGGTTGCCGCACGCGAGGCGTCGGTGTACACAGCCATGACTATTGCCGAGTATTACCGCGCAATGGGATTGAGAGTGCTGCTCATGGCCGATTCAACATCGCGCTGGGCGCAGGCGCTCCGCGAGATGTCGAACCGAATGGAGGAACTTCCCGGCCCTGATGCCTTCCCTATGGATATTTCTTCAATCATCGCTAACTTCTACAGCCGCGCGGGATATGTTTATTTGAACAATGGCGAAGCTGGCTCAATTACATTCATTGGTACTGTTTCTCCTGCGGGAGGTAACCTTAAAGAGCCTGTGACCGAGAATACAAAGAAGGTTGCCCGCTGTTTCTACGCGCTTGAGCAGGACCGCGCCGACAAGAAGCGCTATCCGGCTGTTAACCCCATTGATTCATATTCAAAATATATCGAGTATCCCGAATTTGCCGAATATATCACCGGCCGCATAGGCGATGGCTGGCTCTCTATGGTAAACGAGGCCAAGACACGTCTGCTGAGAGGCAAGGAGATTGCCGAGCAGATAAACATTCTTGGTGACGACGGCGTTCCCGTGGACTATCATGTTACATTCTGGAAGTCGGAACTTATTGACTATGTTGTGCTGCAGCAGGATGCGTTTGACGAAATTGACGCTGTGACATCACTTGAGCGCCAGCAGGAGATTCTCAAGAACGTAACAGCCATGTGCCGTGCAGAGTATGACTTTGATACCTTCCAGGAGGTTACTGATTTCTTCAAGAAGGCGATTAACATATGCAAGCAGATGAACTATTCAGAGTTCAAGAGCGACAAGTACAACTCATTCAACGCTGAACTTGTAAAACTGCTCGAAACAAAGCAGGTGTCTAACGATTAACGAGCAAAATTATGGCTACAGAAGCATTCAAGAAAATATATACAAAGATAAATTCTATAACCAAGGCTACATGTTCGCTCAAGGCTTCAGGTGTAGGTTACGACGAACTTGCCACCGTTGACGGCAAGCTGGCCCAGGTTGTAAAGATTATGGGCGACGAAGTCACTCTGCAGGTTTTTGAGGGTACAGGAGGAATTCCTACCGATGCCGAGGTTGTGTTCTTGGGCAAAGCGCCTACACTCAAGGTGAGCGAACAGCTTGCCGGACGTTTCTTCAACGCATACGGCGACCCTATTGACGGCGGTCCGGCGGTTGAAGGCCAGGAGGTTGAGATTGGCGGTCCGTCAGTGAATCCTGTGCGCCGCAAGCAGCCATCGGAACTCATTGCAACAGGCATTGCCGGAATTGACCTCAACAACACTCTTGTTACCGGTCAGAAGATTCCGTTCTTTGCCGACCCTGACCAGCCGTATAACCAGGTTATGGCAAATGTGGCTATGCGTGCCGAGACTGACAAGATTATTCTTGGTGGCATGGGTATGACTAATGACGACTACCTCTACTTCAAGAATCTGTTTACAAACGCCGGTGCTCTTGACCGCATTATATCGTTCATGAACACAACTGAAGACCCTGCCGTTGAGCGTCTGCTTATTCCCGACATGGCTCTTACAGCTGCCGAGTATTTCGCGGTGGAGAAGAATGAGAAGGTTCTTGTGCTGCTTACCGACATGACAATGTATGCCGATGCGCTTTCAATTGTGTCGAACCGCATGGACCAGATTCCTTCAAAGGACTCTATGCCCGGCTCGCTCTATTCCGACCTTGCAAAAATCTACGAAAAGGCAGTGCAGTTCCCTGCCGGCGGTTCAATAACAATTATTGCGGTTACAACATTGTCGGGCGGCGACATTACTCATGCTGTGCCCGACAACACCGGTTACATCACAGAGGGACAGCTGTTCCTGCGCCGCGACAGCGACATTGGAAAGGTTATTGTCGACCCGTTCCGCTCGCTTTCACGCTTGAAGCAGCTTGTGTCGGGTAAAAAGACACGCAAGGACCACCCGCAGGTGATGAATGCGGCTGTACGTCTGTATGCCGATGCTGCAAACGCAAAGACAAAGCTGGAGAATGGTTTCGACCTTACCGACTACGACCAGCGTGCATTGTCGTTTGCCAAGGAGTATTCCGACAAGCTGCTTGCCATTGACGTGAACCTGAACACAACAGAGATGCTTGACGTTACATGGGGCTTGTTCTCAAAATACTTCAAGCCCGAGGAGGTTAACATACGTCAGGAGTTTGTTGAGAAGTATTGGAAATAACTGTAATGTAGAAAAGCATAATGATTGCATTTCAATATAATAAGACATCGCTCCAACATCTTGAAAAGCAGCTCAAGATGCGTGTGCGCACTCTGCCCATCATAAAGAACAAGGAGAGTGCCCTGCGCATTGAGGTAAAGAGGTGCAAGGAGGAGATGAGGCAGCACGACGAGTCGTACAGGGCGCAGCTTGAGCAGTATCGTGCCTTGTTCGCTTTGTGGAACGAATTCGATGCCTCGCTCGTTAAGACCGGTGAACTTGACATTATACAGCGCAAGGTGGCCGGCGTTAAGGTGCCTGTGCTTGAAAAGGCAAGTTTTGAGGTTGCTCCCTACAGCCTTTTTGCGTCGCCCAAGTGGTTTCCCGACGGAATTGAGCTGTTAAAGGAGATGGCAATGACGGCAATACGCCGTGAATTGCTTGCCCGCAAGCTGCAGCTGCTTGAGACTGCACGAAAGAAAACTACGCAAAAGGTGAATCTTTTTGAAAAGGTGCAGATTCCGGGCTATCAGGATGCGATTAGAAAAATTAAGCGTTTCATGGAGGATGAGGAGAACCTGTCAAAATCATCACAGAAGATTCTCAAGTCCTTGCTTGAACAGAGAGAGGAGGTGACCGCATGATTGCCAAGATGAACAAACTGACGCTTCTTGTATATCACAAGGAGTATACCGATTTTCTGCAGCGTCTGCGCGATGTGGGCGTGGTGCATGTGGCCGAAAAGAACAGAGGCGCAGCCGAGAATGCCGAACTTGAACAGAAACTTGCTCTTGCGGCAAGATATGTGCGTGCAATAAAGCGCCTTGAGAATTGCGGCGCTGAATCGCTTGAACCTTGCAGCAGGCAAACTGACGCACTCTCTGTAATAGAGAGGCTGGAGGCTGCAAACAGCGGCATTGAGCAGCACAGAACACTTTCTCAGGTTGTTGAGAAGGATATTGCGCAGCTTGAGCCTTGGGGCGACTTTGACTATAGCGTAATAGAGAAACTCAATGCTGCGGGCTACGATGTGCAGTTCTTTGTAACCGGAATCAAAAACTACAATGCAGAGTGGGAGAGTGCCTTCAATGCTGTGGAGGTTGCAAGAAAGCAGTCGCGCGTATATTTTGTTACTGTTACCCATGCGGGCACTGTAATAGATATTGATGCCGAACCTGCGCGTTTGCCGTCATCGTCGCTTTCGGCGCTGTATGCTGAGCAGCAGAGGGTAAAGGATTGCATTGAGGCTTTTGAAAGGGAAATTTCAGAAATGGCAGTCCGGCATCTTGAGACATTGCGCGCTGCACATGCTGCATTGCTGCACGATATTGAGTTTGCGAGGGTTTCTCTTGACGGCGAAAAGGTGTCGGGCGACAAGCTCGTGCTGCTTGAAGGCTGGGTTCCGGCTGACAGCGTTGAGCCTTTGAAGGAGATGCTTGCTGAAAGCGGGGCGTTTTATGAACTGCGTCCGGCACGCCGCGGCGACAACTATCCGGTTAAATTGAAGAACAATGCATATACGCGCATGTATGAGGTGCTTACCAAAATGTATGGCATGCCGGGCGGAACGGATTTCGACCCAACGCCTATTGTAGCGCCTTTCTTCTCGCTGTTCTTTGCATTCTGCATGGGCGATGCCGGTTACGGTCTTGTGCTTATACTTTTGGGATTCCTGCTAAAGAGGAAACTTGGCAAGAATATGGCCGGAATGATGAATCTTGTGATTACGCTCGGTATCTTCACCACTGTATTGGGCGCGCTTTTGGGCACATTCTTTGGAATGAGCCTGCTTGGCTCTCCAATTCCTCAGGAACTGAAGAAGTTTATAATATCGGGCAATGTCGAAATACTTGGCTCAACGTATGACAAGCAGATGATTCTCGCGCTTGGCATTGGCGTGGTGCACATTTCAATAGCAATGACTGTTAAGGCTATAAACAGCACATTCTTCTTCGGGTTCAAGGAGTCCTTGAGCGCGTGGGGATGGTGGCTGGTTATTGTGGGCAGTGTTATTGCCGGCACTCTTACCTTCCTGAGCGTTATCCCTGCCGGCATTTCAAAATGGGTGTTCATTGCCATTGGAAGCGTAGGCGCGCTGGGTATATATATACTCAATAATCTGCGCCGCAATGTATTCCTGAACATTGGAGCCGGACTATGGGATACATACAACATGGCTTCGGGCCTGCTTGGAGACATTCTCTCCTACATACGTCTCTTTGCCCTTGGCCTTGCAGGAGGTATGCTTGGACAGACGTTCAACAACCTTGCACTTATGGTTGTTGAGGGTCAGGAGGGTGTTGGGCTCGTCATTGGCTCGATTGGTTTCGGCCTCATTATAATATTGGGCCATACGCTTAATATTGCAATGTCCTGCCTGAGCGCCTTTGTGCATCCTTTGCGCCTTACTTTTGTGGAGTATTTCAAGAATGCAGGATACGAAGGAAAGGGTGTTGAGTACAAGCCTTTCAAGAATGAGAGTAGTAATTAAAAACAGAATAATAATTAAATAATTAAATTTAAAACTATGAGTTTACTATTAGGTTATTTGGGTATGGGCCTTATGTTGGCTCTTGCCGGTATTGGCAGCTGCTACGGTACTTCTATTGCAGGAAATGCAGCTGAGGGTGCATTGAAGAAGGATGCAAGCAAGTCATCGGGTTACATGATTCTGTCGGCTTTGCCTGCTACACAGGGCCTTTACGGTTTCCTGGCGTTCCTGCTGCACTTTGGCAAGGTAACAGCTGAAACCGGTTATTTGTGGTTTGGCGTTGGTATTGGTGTAGGTCTTGTGTGCCTCTTCTCAGCTATCCGCCAGGGCCAGGTTTGCGCTAACGGTATTGTTGGAATTTCACAGGGACACGATGTGCAGACAAACACTATGATTTATGCTGCGTTCCCTGAGTTTTATGCAATTCTTGCGCTGGTATCAACATTCCTTGTGTAAGTTTATACTGCTGCAGCAAGCAGCTCTTAAAAAGAGGCTGACTAAAAAGGCTCTTTTGTTGTTACGCTTGCCCGAAAAATACTTATTTACGCTTAGTAAATTAACCCAATAAGTGGTTTTTCCTCCTCGTAGCTCGGCATAGAATGCTGGCACTCTCTGCTCTCGCATTACAGCGTCGGTTGCGTTTTTTCGGGCTTTGCAAGCCTAAAAACAGCTCTTTTTATTCAACCTCCCTAAAAAAAGCGGGTGCCCCTGGGGCACCCGCTTTTGTGATTTAGAATGCAAGGCCCAGCCTGAATCCTAATGAGTTAAGTATGTCTTGAGAATAGGTCATTATGTTGCATTTGTTTGTTGAGAAACTATAGTATATTGCAAAGTGCAGGCCTATGCTGTTGGGCCAGGGATACCAGTTGAAGCCTATTTCGGGCGACATGTAGAATCCCCAGCGGTCCTGGCCGCTCATGAATATATAATAGTAGTTGTTGAACTCGGAATAGCATGCTCCGAGCTTCATGCCGGCGTATGGCTGAAAGTCGGCCTCTACAAACCTGTACCTGATAAGCGCTCCAAAGGGCAGGGTGAACATCTGGTGCTGCTGGTCGGTATTCACCGACAGGGTGCTGCTGAGGTTTATTGTGCGGCGCGAAAAGTATTCGTTGTTGCTGTGGAAGTTAAGAAACGCTCCAACGGCAATGTTCTGTGTAACGTAGTATCCGCCCTCAAAGTTCATTCCCCAGCCGCTTGCGCCGTTAGAGAAATCGTTTCCTACAGGTATGTTGAACTGCCAGTCTATGTTGTAATAGCTGTCGAGCGAAATCTGTCCCTTGCTTTCCGAGGGGCATAGCGCAGCGCATGCAAACAGCGCTGCAATGAATATTTTTCTAAAGGTTTTCATGATTTTCTGCATTTAAAGGCTTAACGATATAAGTTCAAAAAACTCCATGCCGGCACTTGCTTACTCTGCCTGCCTTAAGTAGGGCGACTGTACAAATGCCTGGTTGATTGCCTCCATTGTGCGCGACAGGCTGAGGTTGTTGCCGTTGAGCAGTCCGCATATATATGCGTTCCATATTACTGTCAGCTTGTCATTCTGCGGTGTAGGGGCATTGGTGTCCACAAGTTCGGCAATTATTGAACCGGTGCTGTAGCTGTAGTTGAATACATAAGGGTAGTACCATCCCCAGCCTCCCCAGTTCCAGTAGCCGGGATAGGCGTTCCACCATGGGCCCGGACCGTATGAAGTAAAGTAGTAGGTGGTGTTTATGTAGCTCAGCTGCAGAATAACATCGGCTTCATCGGCTGTGGCTGCCTGAATGTATCCGCATCCCTCTAATCTGTTGCTGAACGCATTTACAATCTGCTGCGAATTGTTGTTGTTCCAGTATGTGGGCTTTTCGCTGTTGCCAATTATAAGAATACTGTCAATTACATAAAAGCTTCCGATAGAGGAAAAATCGGTGTTGCTGTCGTAATTGGTGTAGACAAGGTAGTTGTTGTCCAGTTTGTCAGTATCGGGGTCTTTCTGGCATGAGACTGCAATAATGCAGATGCCGGCAAGTAAAACGATAGATAAATTTTTCATATTGCTTTGTTTTAGTGGTTAAAGTTACTGTTTCTTGATGCTCAGCTTGTGGGCGGGGTTGCTGCTTACCGGTTTGCCGCTCTTGTCTGCCTTGACGAGGGTGCTGTCCTGCTGCATCACGAAATTCATGCTGGGGTTGTTGTTGGCCGAAACAAGCTCAATGACAGTCATTGTGCTGTCGTTGTCCATGCCGGCCACAATGATTGCCTCTCCGCTGTCGTTCTGCGTGGCTATTCCTTCGTCAACGTAGTCGGTGACAATGGTGTATGTGCCGTCACTGTTAAGGCTCACTGTGCTTATTGCAAGCACTACATCGGCTAAATTGTTGCCATTCATGGGCGATGTGCCTTGAAAAATGAAGGTTTGTGTTGCCGGGGGAACTGTGTCATTGACAATTGTAATGCTGTCGGTGATTGTCTCTACAACTGTTCCGTCCTGGCTGTTTCCGCATGAATTGCACGAAGTGAAGAGCAGCGATGCTGCTGCAAATGATAAAAGATTTCTTTTCATTATAACTTGTTTTTAAAGGTTGTTTGGAAAAATAACAAAACAGTGGCTTAGTATGTTTTGGGCGGAGAAGAAAAACTTAGGCCCTGAATGGATGTTTTATTGTAATTACTTGCACCGGTATCTTTAAAATGGTAAATTTGTATTGAATCTATTACTGACTATTATGAAAATTGGCTGGATTGATTTTTCACCCACTGACCGAAGAAGGGTCTTGGACGTGCTTAGCATGAATGCCGAAAAGGGCGCAACTGATGAACTTGGCATAGGCAGCATAAGGGATGCCTTTGCAAACTATTTCTTTCCGGGCACATCAACTATTCAGACAAGGGCAAAGTATTTTCTTCTTGTCCCTTACATTCTGCAAGAACTTAACTACAGCAACGGGTTTGATGATATAGAAAAAGATTTATATAAACGTGAACAGGAATGCTGCCGGAAACTTGCTGAAAATAGTTCTGATTTATCGGGTTCTGGCATCATTGGCCATACACAAAAGGATTCAGATGAGTGGGTGCTGCGAAAACCGTCCGATATTTACTGGCATGGCATAAAAAGGTGGGGCATTCTTTCTCTTCCCGGAGATAATGTGGAGAGTGTGTCAATAGGGGACTACATACGCTTCAGGCAGCAAATGAATGAAAATGGAAAAAAGCAGAAGGAGGCGGGCAAATTGCGTGTAAGTTCCGACGATGCTAATGATGACATGTTTCAGAACGGCGGTCATGGACGTTTTTCGTGGGCTGTATCTCCACCGCCGAATTGGTTCAATGACCTTGATATTGAACTCACACCCGGTGAGGCAGAGTGTCTGCGCGGGCACATTTCAAAATTCTGCAACGGCAGTTTGCTGCATACAATACTTGAAAAGGATATTGCTATTGACGGCATTGATAATATAATTGCGCTTGCCGATAAGGTCAGTGAATACGTTGATGACTATACACGCGGCATGCTTGAACTTGCATGCAAATTCAGTGAGTTTGTTTATGTAGCAAGAATTTGCTACAATAGAATAAGAACTAAAAATAATCTTGGTGCAAATGAATGGAATTGCTATGACGGTAAATTGACTGATGTCGCAAATTTTGATGTTGATAAAATAATGCGCCGGCTTAATGTAAGCAATCCCAAATTGAGAAAGTTTATTTGGGATTTACAGGAGGCGTATCGTAATAAGGATTATAATAAAATATGCGAAATTATAATTGCGCGCGAGAATGAGCTTAAGGGCGAGAGGGCTAAACTCGCTCACTCGGCTGCCAATATTGGAGTTTGGATTGGCGGCAGGCAGCTTGATTACAGATGGAACACAGCAAAAAGACTAATAAACGATATAAGGAATCCAAAATGCTAAGAATAAAGGACGACAGGCTTGATTACGGCAAACTGCTTGCACCGCCGGCCGGATTTGAACTTGAAATGGCGGCGGGAACTACATATTCGCTCGATTTGGAAGCTCTGACCTTTGCTGCAATGTCAATGGGCTTTGCTGAGGATGCAGATTCCCTGATTAAGGAGAATGAGGTGTATCTGCTTGCTGCCTTGCGCAAAGTTGCAAGCAGGACAGTGCTTTTTCATGAGGCCGGGCATATACTTGTCTCATCATCAAAAAGAAACAACCGTCTCTTTCCTTTGCTTGAAGAGATGGTTGTGCCTGTGGCATTGGGCAGTAATGGCAATTATCCTGCGTTTCACCCCAAAATGTGGCTGTTGGCTTTCAAGAAGAAGGACGGCGGGGAGATGTGCTATCGCTTTATTGTTATGAGCCGTAATCTTACATTTGACCGCAGCTGGGATATTGCAGTAGCTTTGGAGGGCTCCGAACGGAAAGAGGATGAGCAGTTGGACAATAAAAGTGAGCCAATATGCAATTTGCTGAAATTTCTTAAACGCAAAACCGAAAATAGTAATCACAAAAATATAATAGACAATCTAATACAAAAGGTAAGGCAAGTCAATTTCAGAGTTTGCTCTCCGGTTGTGGATTTTGAGATACTGCCTTTGGGCATCGGAGAAAATGCCTGTAAAATAAACGAGGATATATGGTTAGGAGAGAAAGTCCGCAAAGGCTTTAACGAACTTGTAATTGTATCTCCATTCCTGAGCAAGGATATTATCGAGCGTTTCTGTGAAAGAACGGTTCTTAAAAATAACAGGCGTACTTTGATAACACGCCGCTCTTCATTAACCGAGCTTGACCAAAAATGCATGGAGCAGGGTAATGGGTTTGAAGTCTTCTGCCTTAAAGATACCGTAGTCGATGGCGAAGATTTTATAAGCGATGATAATTTGCTGAAACAGAGACAGGATATTCATGCCAAGATTTTTAGCGTAACCAAGTGGAATGCCACCTGGCTGTATATGGGTTCAATGAATGCCACAAATGCAGCGTTTAACAGGAATGTGGAACTTGATATTATGCTTAAGCTGAACGGCAAATATAACTCATCCGCTCTTATGGGCGAACTGCTCGCTCCGGGTGAAGGCTCTCCCGAGTGTCTGTTTGAGAAGATAGATGCTCTGCCTCAAAACAGCGATGATTTAGGAAACAAGGATAAACTCACTAAGTTGCTGAAAGATTTTTGCCGTGCCGACGTGACGGCAACGGTTGCCAATGGCAGCAATGAAGGGTATTATACTGTTACAGTAAGTATTGGTAGTTATAATGGTAAGTTCAATGATATTTCATTGAATCCGATAACTGTTGAGAATATAAGTGTAAAGGTTTATTCTGGTAGTCTTTGTTTTCACAATATTGAGCTTAAAAACCTTACAGAGTTCTACAGGGTGTCAATTAGTGACAGTGAAGGCAATAACCTCTCTCGAATAGTTAAGATTCCTACAGCCGTAATTCCTGAAGGAAGGGACAGTGCTATTTATGGCGAAATTATAAATTCTCCAAGTAAATTGTATGAATATGCAGCGTTTCTTCTTAGCAATAATAAGCTGCAGTCTCTCATAGATGCCTCTTCGGCTTCAAGCTGCAAGGGCAGTGGCAGCAGTAAGGCTGTTTTGCATACAGCAATCTATGAGAGCATGCTTGAGGCCGCGGTGCGCAATGGCGAGGAACTGAAGGAGATTGAGGAGATGATAAAGATGATTCCCGACAGCAATGGTGCAAAAACTGCTTTAAGCAGTCTTATGAACAGCTTTAAGAAGTTCCTGAAATAGTGTTTGTTATGGATAGATTGAATGAAACAGTAAAAGGTGTGTTGAGCGGATTGAAAGATTTTCAGTTCAACA
The DNA here is from genome assembly GCA_017516885.1 of Bacteroidaceae bacterium. GTDB lineage: Bacteria > Bacteroidota > Bacteroidia > Bacteroidales > Bacteroidaceae > HGM04593. Next base: position 3,865 of record JAFXAR010000042.1, on the reverse strand, counting down.
CAGTCATGCATATAAGCAATCAATTCAATGCCGGGAAGAGACGTATGCTCGTTGCAGATGAGGTGGGTCTTGGAAAGACGCTTGTGGCAAGAGGATGCGTTGCCATGATGGCGAAAAGCAAGGCCGATGAATGTGCCAAAAATGGCGAGGCTTTCAGTTTCAGGGTGGTGTATGTTTGCTCAAACCAGAATATTGCACGAAAGAATATCAGGAAACTTAACATATTCGGTTTGGATAATGTAAACGACATATCCAATAACAGGCTTTCAATGCAGCATCTTAAATTGGCCCAACAGGAGAATGCTGCCGGCGTGAAACTAATTCCCATTACTCCGCAGACATCATTTAGAATGACTTCGTCTAAAGGAAACCGCGACGAAAGGGCATTGATGTATGCAGTTCTGCGCAATTTTTTCAATGGATATGACGGCAGCTTGCGTGATTTTCTCCAATGTGGAGTGGGCGATGCTTCATGGGGATTTGCATGCTGTAAATATCGTGAAGAAGTGAATAAAATTTACGGTTGGTATGCAGATAATGTTATCATAAAAATAAGAATTAGCTACAGTCAGCTTCTGAGTGAACTTGAATATAGAATTGCCTCAAAAGGAAATTGTGGAAACGATAATGCCTTGATTATGAAACTGCGCAGCATGTTTGCGCAGATAAGCGTGGAGCTTCTGAAACCTGATTTGGTTATAATGGACGAATTCCAGCGTTTCAGGTTTCTGCTTTCGGGAGAGGATGAGGAGAATTACACAAATGAACATTCAAGTGCCATTGACAATGAAATGGCAATTATTGCCAAAAAGTTCCTTGGTGACTGTACTGCCAATGTGCTGCTGCTCTCGGCAACGCCATACAAGCTCTACAGCACTATTGAGGAGATTGAAGCCTCTCCTGAGAACGACCATTATAAGGAGTTTATGCAGGTTATGGATTTTCTCTATAATAATGAGAAGGAACAAAAGGGATTCAAAGATGCATGGAGCGGCTATTCGAAACTATTGGAGAATGTAAGCAATGCCACCCTCAGCGAACTTAAGGAGAGCAAAGAAACAGCGCAAGGCATTCTCTCTGCAGTAATGTGCCGGAATGAGCGTCTGTCGGTGATGAACGGCGAGGATTTCATTGACGACAGCAGCAAGGACACGCCTCTTGAACTTAATGAACTTGATGTGAAATCATATATTGAGGCAAGTTCTCTTGTAAAGAGCTGTATTGGAGAGAATGCTTCAGTTCCTGTTGACTACATAAAGAGTTCCCCTTTCCTTATGTCGTTTTTAGCCGGATATGGCCTGCTGGATAAAATTCAGAGAGGATTCAAGAGTGCCAAAGTGGGCAAGAGGAATGTACTATGGGTTAAGCGGGGAAAAATATATGGTTACGAAGAACTCCCCAAGTCAAATGCGCGTCTTGAAATGCTTAAGAATGTGCTTTTTGAAACAGATAGGTCGCATCTTTTCCTGTGGGTCCCGCCATCATTGCCGTATTATGAAATGGAGGGCGTGTACAAAGACTCAAAGAACTTCTCAAAGGTTCTGATTTTCTCTTCGTGGGGCATGGTGCCGCGCATGATTGGCTCTTTGATTTCGTATGAGGCTGAAAGATTGACTATTGGTACACTTGATGGCCGGAAAAATTATTTTTCAAAGAATTACTATCATAGCGACCGTTTGCGCGATGGCAATGAGTGGTACCTGCTCTATCCAAGCAAATGGCTTGCCAATTTGTATAATCCAATAAAATGTTTTAAAGACAACAAGTCATTAGCGGATATTAAGCGTGGCTTGCAAAAGGAAATAAAGGAAACAATTGCCTGTTTTGGCGATTATGTAACGCATAACCGGCATGATGACAGATGGTATCTGCTTGCTCCAATGCTTGTGGACGGCGCTGATTACGTGAACGGCTGGTTAGACGGCCTTCGGAATGGTGGCAATGCTCCCGATACTCCAGGGAAAGATACTATTGCTGTGGGCAGAATGATGAGCTGTTTTTTGAAGGGAAATGTCAATATTGACAATAAAGAGTATATTAAATCGCTTGAAATGGGTGCCTTGCCCAGTGATTTAGCCGCAGTGCTTGCAGAAATGGCTATAGGCTCTCCGGCGGTATCTGTTTACAGGCGGTATGCTCAGGCCGGTTATGATAATCCGTCCGATGCCACAGAGCTTGCAAGGGTTTTTGTCAGAAATTTCAATTCAAAGGAGAGTACAGCTGTAATAGACCTTTCGTGCAAAAATGAGAATGGCAGTTATTGGAAAAAAGTTCTGCGTTATTGCAACGAGGGCAATTTTCAGGCAATGTTCGACGAGTACTATCACATGGTTGAGGAGGATGCCTGCTTTGGTTCGTCGGACATGGCAGCGCGCGTGCATAATACCATGCTGTCGGCGCTCTCGCTTCATACTGCTTCGTACAACATTGAAACCGACGGCAGTTTCCTTAAAGGCTGCGGCAATGCTGCTAACGCAAAGGGCGCTGCTGATGATAGGAATGCAGCCGATGGCAAAATGAAAATAAGGGCTCACTATGCAGTAGGCTTTGTCAATCCCGGCAAGAGTGAGACCGAGCAGAACATGATGCGCAAGGAGAATATTCAGGATGCGTTCAACAGCCCGCTGCGTCCATTCGTGCTTGCTTCCACCTCAATTGGGCAGGAGGGACTTGACTTTCATTACTATTGCCGAAAGATAATGCATTGGAATTTGCCCGGCAATCCGGTTGACTTTGAGCAAAGAGAGGGGAGGGTGAACCGTTATAAGTGTCTTGCAATACGGCAGAGCCTTGCACAAAAATATTCCGACAGCTGTGATTTTAACACTAATAATGATGTCTGGAAGTCCATTTTTGACAAGGCAATAGAGGATTTGCGTACCAATTCCGACTTAGTGCCATATTGGTGCTTGGGAAAGGAGCAAACAGTAAAGATTGAAAGGATTCTGCCGCTTTATCCGTTGAGCATTGACCAAATGAAATATGAGCGATTGGTGAAGATTCTCTCGCTCTACCGCATGACAATGGGGCAGGGGCGTCAAGAGGAACTCTTGCAGCATGTGTTCAAGAATTTTGATGATATTGGACCGCTAAAGAAACTGTTCATAGATTTAACTCCTGCTAAGATTGATAAGAAAGAGCGGGATAAAATAATGCAAAATATATTAGAAACTGTTTGAATTTTTAGGCAGGATGTCCTGCGTATAATAATTAAAGTATTATAAACTACTTTTTTATATAATTTTATCTTATCTTCGCAAAACTGATATTAACAGACAAACATAAAACGCAACACAATGAAACTAAATAAAGGAAAAGAACTTCAGAACGGCAAGTACCGCATTATAGAAGTGCTTGGCCAGGGCGGCTTTGGCATAACATACCTTGCCCTGCAAGTAAAGCTCAACCGCAAGGTGGCAATCAAGGAGTTCTTTATGAAAGAACATTGCAACCGCGACAAGAACAGCTCCTTCGTATCTGTTCCGTCCGTAGGCAGCAGGGAACTTGTTGAGCGCTTCAAGCAGAAGTTCCTGAAGGAGGCAGGGCTTATAGCGTCGTTCGACAACGCTAATATAATCCGCATCCACGACGTCTTTGAAGAGAACGGCACTGCATACTACGTTATGGAGTATCTTGAAGGCAAAAGCCTAAAGGCTCTTGTTGACGAGAGCGGCGCACTGCCCGAGGATGTTGCCGTAAAATACATACGCCAGGTTGCCGGAGCGCTTAAGGAGGTGCACGAAAACAATCTGCTGCACCTTGACGTAAAGCCCGCCAACATAATGCTCGACAAGAAAGGCAACGCCGTTCTCATAGACTTTGGCATCTCCAAGCACTACGATGAAGCCGGCCACCAGACCAGCAG